>NZ_QHJN01000122.1:0-24941 GCF_003947565.1 Actinomadura sp. WAC 06369
GGTCATGCTCTGGCCGGGGGCGGGCGGGACGTGGTGTAGGTAGCCGCCGAACGCCCGGTCGCAGAACTCGGCGTAGTCCTGGGAATGCAGGAGGAAGGCGTGCCAGCCGTGGTCGACGGCCTCGGTCATCCCGATCCGCAGGGTCGGGTTGTCGGCACACGCCTGGAGCCAGATGAGGGTCTGCTCCATCACCTGCTCGGCGTAGGGCAGGGTGACCTGGCGGTCCTTGGCGACGTAGGCGGCGAGCTTGTCGAACAGGCCGGGGGCGTAGCCGAGCAACTCCCGGGGATTGCCGGGCTCGGCGGTCCGGACCGCCGGTTCGACGGTGAGGGTCATGTCGGGCTCCTCCTTGTTGGGGTTGGAGCGCGGCCGGTCCGCGCTCGCGACTCCAGGCGAGGACGCCTGGAGAGTCTCGTCAGCGGGGCTGTCCGGCGGCGCGCAGGATGCGGCGCAGGTGGGCGCGCCACGCGGCCCGCACGGCCAGCAGGCCCTCGTCGCGGGTGGGGAAGTTCCTGGGGCCGCCCGCCTGCGCGGGCTCGAGCCGCTCGCCGTTGGTGGTGAACGCCTCGTACGTGCCGTCACGGTGCCGGTGGACGTGGCCGAGGTGGATGCGGCCCAGCCACAGCGAGTCCACGCCCGCCGCCGCCCGGGGCTCGATCCAGTAGTCCTCGCCGAGGTCGTGGGAGACGTCGACGGCCCGCTGCCGCCAGGCGTCCCGTGCCCGGATCAGCGCGGCCTCGGCCGTCGGGTACCGACCGTCGGGCGCCGCGTCGGACGGAAGGGGAACGCCGTCCCGTCCGACGGCGGCCCAGTGCTGGTCCTCCTGCCGCGCCGCGCGGCCGACGACCTGGTTGCCCCACCACAGGCCGCGCTCGCGGTCGTCCTGCACCATCTCGACCCGGAACGCGTCGCTCAACTCGGGGACGCTGATCCACCAGCGGTCAGGCCGTGTCTCTTTCATGCCGGTCATGTGCCTCTCATCAGTGCGCTGCTGGGGGCCGCAGCCCCGGGACCGCGCCGTTCGCCCGGGGCCGCGGAGCTGGTGGGGACGGTGCGGCGCACGGCGGATGTACGCGACGCCGCCCCGGTCTTTTCTCCGGCTATGGGGGCTCGGAGGATGTCCTGGTCTGCAGGGCGGTGGGGCCGGTCACGTGGCACCGCCCCCGGCCGGTTCCCGCTTGCGGGCGCCTGTGAGCAGGACAGGGAGGCTGGTGATGTTGCTGATCCAGGTCGTGCCCGGACGGCGATGGCCGATGTGCCAGCGGCTGACGAAGACTGCGCGCATTCCGATCTGCGTGGCGGGGGAGATGTCGTGGGCGTAGTCGTTGCCGACCGAGAGGGCCTCCGCAGGGGCGGCGCCCAGGCTGTTCAGCACGTATGTGAAGGCGGCGGGGTCCGGTTTGGCGACGCCGATCTCGTGACTGAGGAACACCCGGTCGCCGAACAGCCCGTCGATGCCGACGGCGGCGAGCGCCGGGCGGCGGTCCTGCCAGGAGCGGGCATTGGACAGCAGCGACAGCGTCACCCCGGCCTAGGCGACCGCGAGCATGGCGTCCCTGGCAGCGGTGCTCACCGGCCGCATCCCGAGGTCGAGATCTACCGGATCGGCCCAGTCTGTGAGCGTCCGGCCGTAGTCCACCACGATGTGCGTGATGGTTCCGCCGTGGGCGGCGGCCCGGAACTCGGTCAGGTCGCGTTCTGGCATGGGTGTCCTCATCGGTGTGCGGGCTGGTAGATGACTCGGGGGCGGGCCGCAGTGGTACCGCGACCGGAGGGCTCAGGGCCGGGGATACGAGCGACGCCGCAGTACTGCAGCACTGGCGGCGCGTCCCAAGGGCTGGGGTCGGGGCGCCAGTGGGAGCAGGGCACGATGCCGGGGTGCAGCAGGTGCAGCCCGGTGAAGAACCCGGCGATCTGCGCGGGGGTGCGGGTCACGGTGGGGGTGCTGCCCAGCTCGGTCAGCAGCCGCATCGTGTCGCGCAGCAGCTCGCCGTGCAGTTCGGCGGTGGGGTGGGCAATGACCAGGTGGCTGCCGGGTGCGAGCCCGGCGACCAGCTCTGCGACGACGGCCTTCGCCTTGTGGTCGTCCGGGATGTGGCTCAGCACCCCCAGCATCAGCAACCCGACCGGCCGGGTGAGGTCCAGGGTGCGTGCCGCCTCGTCGAGGACGGTGCCGGTGTCGCGGGCGTCCGCGTTCACGATGTCGACGGCGCCTCGGTCGCTGGTGAGCTTGACGGCGGCGTGGGCCAGGACCAGCGGGTCGTTGTCGACGTACACCACGCGCGCGTCGGGGATGATGCGCTGGGCGACCTCATGAGTGTTGTCGACCGCGGGCAGACCGACGCCGATGTCGAGGAACTGCCCGATCCCCTCCCGGGTGGCGAGGTGGTGAACGGCGCGGTTGAGGAACGCGCGGGAGTGGCGGGCGGCGTCCACGATCCCGGGGACGAACTGGACGACCAGGTCGCCGGCGTGCCAGTCGGCCTCGAAGTTGTCCTTGCCGCCCAGCCAGTAGTTCCACAGGCGCGCCGCGTGCGGCACCTCGAATGCCGGATTTGTGAAAGGGAAGCCGCTGAGCTCGTCCAACATGGATCGCTTTCATTGCTAGGACGGGGAGAGTGAGCAGGAGGCCGTTGCCCCGGGGACGGGGGCGCCCGGGAGATGCACCCCCTCGAAGCACGGGGTCTATGCGCGAGCGCCCCGGCCGTCGGTGGGCGGTTTCTCCGCAGCGCGGACCAAGCCGATCCGGACGCGCTCGGCCGTGGCCCGCAATGCCAGGTCGGCCAGGGAGGTCGCCTGCACTGCACCCCATCTCCGCCATGAACGGCGTGATCGGGTAGGTCGCGCGGGCCTCCCACCGGCCGCCGGGCAAGTACTGCACTCGGAACAGGTGGGCGGTGTTCCTGGCGGCGGGCGAATTGGGGAATGGCGCGAACAGGTCCGTGAAGAAACGGACTGGAGCAACGACGTTGTGGGAAGGCAATGCCGCCTCCTGCTGCGATGCACGGGTGCGCTGTGGTCGATGCCCATGTTTCTGTGGCGGGTGCCACGGTGGGAGGGGGATGATGGGGGATGACCGTGGATGCCGGCCCCATCCCTGGGACGGAAGGTGCATCGCCAATGTCTTCCGACGCGACGGCGGCTGCGAAAAAGGCGATCGGGGCACGGCTCCGCCGGGTGCGGGAAGCGCCCCCGCGCTGGTCCCGCCCCGACTTGGCGCGGTTGCTGCGGGCGGCTGCGGACCCACGTGATCGAGCCACTTTGCCGCACGTGAAGACGCTCGCCGAGATGATCAAGCATTGGGAGAGCGGAAAGCACTCTCCGGGCGATCGCTACCGGCCGTTGTACGCGAAGGTGACCGGCCGATCCGAGGACGAGTTGTTCGGCGACGGACCGGGTTCCGATCCACTGGCCATGCTGTTGACGGAACCCGTCGCCGGAGATGGGGCGGTAGGGCTTCCGACGGTCGAGCGGGCCGAGGGGATGCTGCGACGCCTCTATCGGCTGGAAGCGGAGTTCGGCGGTGACGAGCTGGTCGCCGTGGTCGCCGAGCAGGTGGCGGCGGCCTCACGCGGATTCGCGACCGCGGCACTGGACCTGCGCGCCGAAAGGCGCCTCTACCTGGCGCTGGCCGGGTTGACCCAGGTCGCAGGGTGGCTAGCGATCGACGCCGCCCGGCCGGGTGTCGCCACCCGCCACTTGACGGCCACTGTCTACGCAGCTCATGAGGTCGACGATCTCGGATTGGCCGCGCATGCCATGGGCTACATGAGCCTGCATCACCTCTACCAGGGCAAGCCGCACAAGGCGCTCGCACTGGCCGACACGGCGAGCATGCTCGCTCGAGCAGAAGGCAGCCCTCGCACGCGGGCGATCCTGCACGAGCGGGCGGCCCGCGCGCACGCCGCCCTCGACGAGACCGATGCGTGCCGTCGGCGTCTCGACCGGGCCGAGACCGAATACGTCGCGGACGCCGGTGATTCTGAGCCCTCCTGGACGGGGTACGTGACCGAAGTCGAGATCGCTGCCCAGCGAGGTGCGTGCCTGCTGGGCCTGGGCTTGCACGACGAGGCTGTGGACGCGCTGCAGCACACCATCGCACTGCTGGAGACGGCCGCCCCGGACCATCTCCGCGACCTGGCGCATTACAAGACGCGTCTCGCCACCGCGCATCTGCGGCAGGGGGAGCCGGAACAGGCCGCGTACGTGGCCGAGCAGGCGCACGGACTGGCGCAGCAGATCGGATCCGCGCGGGTGAACGCACGGTTCCGCGAACTCGTCGTCGAGCTGGAGCCGTTCGACGTCCCACAGGTGCGGGAGCTGGTGGAGCGGGTCAAGGCCCGCTGACGTCCAGGACCGCGGCCACCACGGCGTCGGTGTCGCGCAGGTCGGGCAGGACGAGTTCGGCGCCGGCGGCCTTCAGATCGTCGATGGTGCTGGAGCCGGTGGCGACGGCGACGACTCGTGCGCCACCCTGGTGCCCGGCCTCGACGTCCTTGGGAGTGTCCCCGATAAGCACGGTCGTGGACGCGTCGAACGTCAGCCCGTATTTTCCCTCTGCACGCTGCCGGGCGAGCGCGACGAGCGGGGGACGTTCGGCGCCGTCCATCCCGTAGGCGCCGATGTCGAAGTCGACGAACCGGTCGAGGTCGAAGGCGGCCAGTTTGCAGCGGGCGATCGGTTCGGCGTTGCCGGTCAGCACCGACTGGACGATGTCGTCGCGCCCCGCCAGCGTCTGAAGGGCGTCGCGGGCACCGTGCAGAGCACGGCCTTGGGCGGCGAGCCGGTCTCGGTTGCTGTCGAAGGCGGCGGCGAGTGCCTCCGCGAACGAGGCCAGGAGCGCATCGGTCGGGACGATGCCGTGAAGCCGGAGGGTCTCGCTGGTGATGGCGAGGTCGGTGCGGCCGGCCATGTCCGCGAGCCGCTCGAACGGCTGCGCGGTCACCTTCACAAACGTGTCGCGGTAGAGCTCGCCGCTGAGGGGGCCTATCGACAGGAGGGTGTGGTCGATGTCCCAGAGCACCAGAATCGTCACGCTCGGATCGTAAGCGGCGAAGCTCATCGTTCGGGCGGCGAACGCGATCATCCCGAACTCTGCCGTTCCCCATGCGCTGGTATCTCCGATGCGCCAGTGCGCTTCCGCACCTGCTCAAGCGGCCGAGCTGAATGGGGTGCCAGCCACCCTCGGCAACGACTCCCTTCGGTTGAGATCGTCACGTGCGTCCTGCACCGCGAAACGCGCATCGAGCCCTCGTGACGCAGACCATCGAAATCGTTACTCTCTGTGTCGGAGGTGGCGGTGGGGCGTGAAGCGGGGGAGACCGCGACGAGGCTGTTGAAGGACATCGTCGAGGACGAGGTGCTCATCGCCTACAAGGAACTGCTCGTGCGGGACGGCTGCCTGAACAGCGAGGCGGCCGAGCTCCTCGGTGGCCCGGAGATGGTGGACGCCCTTACCGAGTCGGGAATGGCCTATGTCGAACCGGTCGGGCTGGCCCTCGAACCGCGGCTCGTGGCGATCCCGCCCGAACTGGCACTGCAGAGCAACCTCGCAGCGCTCTCTCGCAGGCTCATCGCCAAGCAGGAGCGGCTCCTTGAAGGGCATCGCCGCATGGCCGACGCCCATCCGTTCCCCGGGGCTCTGGAAGCCGAGGCCGAGCGGTTGGTGAGGGTCCTTACCAACCGGACCGAGATCGGGGACGTGTCCCGCGCGCTCCTCAGCACGGCACGGCAGCACTGGCTGACGCTCGAGAACTTCGCCATGGAGCGCCCCCTGGAGGAACTGGCCGGTATGCCTCCGCTGCCCACGTTCGAGGGTGAGGTCAGGTGCCGTTCCATCTATCAGGCGTCCTGCGCCGAGAGCCGGGTGGGCGCACGCATCATCGAGGTCAACGGCCAGGCGGGGGAGGAGGCACGCATACTTCCGAAGGTCGGCATGAAGATGAAGCTCGCCGACGAGGCGGTCGCGTTGCTGCCCTTGACCCAGACCGGCGCCTCAGGAGCACTGCTGGTGCTCTCTCCGCTCCTCGTGCGTGCACTCCGCCAGTACTTCGAACTGCTGTGGGAGCGAGCCGTCCCGCTCGGCGCCACCGAACCCGAACCGCCGGTGAACGACGTGCAGTGGCGGATCGTCCAGATGCTCGCCCAGGACATGACCGACGCCCGCATCGCACGCGAGCTCGGCATGTCGGTGCCGAGCGTGAGTCGGCACGTCGGTGTTATCCGCAAAAAGCTCGGTGCGGACAACCGTGTCGCCGCCGGTGCGGCCGCCGTCCGCCGCGGCTGGATCAAGTAGCAACCCTCGACGGAGGAGCCCCCGATGCTCGCGTACCTGGACTTCGTTCCTCGGCAACGCTTTCGCCAGGCCCTCGCCGTCTCCCCGGATGGGCAGATGGTCGCCTACATCGGCAACGCCGCTGGCAACTTCGACGTGTGGACGATGCCCCTGACCGGAGGACGGCCGTGTCAGCTGACGCGCCTGACGAACCAGGCGGTGTCACAGGTCGCGTGGGCACCGGACGGGAAGAGCCTGGTCTTCACCGCAGACCGCGAGGGCGACGAGCAGTTCAGGCTCTATTCCGTCGGCGTCGACGGCGAAGACCTCACCGAAATTAGTTCTGGGCCGGACTGCCAGCGCGTCCTCGCCGACGACCCGTTCGACGTGGACGGCCGCTACCTCGTCTACGCGGCGAACGATCGCGACGAAACCGTGCAAGACATCATCGTCCGGGACCTGGCCGACGAGTGCGAGCGTCGGGTCAGCCCGCCCGAAGGCGTCGTCTTCACCCCTGCCCGTGTCTCTCCCGACGGCCGGTGGCTGACCGTTCGCGGCAGCCGCTCGAACAGCGACGTCGCCACCTACCTGATCGACCTGTCGAACGCCGGAAACGCCCCCGTGTGCCTGACCGCCGAACACGGTAACGGCTTCTTCTCACCAGGGCCATGGGCGCCCGACTCGTCGGGCTTCTACCTGTGCACCGACCTCTGGGGCGAGTTCACCACGATCGGCTTCTACTCACTTCGCGATGCGTCCCTGACCCAGGTCACCACAAGCGAGTGGGACGTCGAGCTCATCGAAGCCAGCGGCGACACCCTGCTGTGGGCGACGAACGAGAATGGGCGCTCGGTCCTCCACGGCCGCAGGGACGGCGGCGACCTGTCGTTGCCGCAGCTCCCTCAAGGAGTGATCGATGCGCTGGCCATCACGCCCGACACGGAGAACGTCGTCCTGGAGATCGACTCGGCTGCCAGGCCGAGCGAGATCGGTGTGCTCGACCTCTCCACTGGTTTCCGGTACCTGACCGACACCCGTCCGCCCGCCCTCCAGACGGTGACCCCGGTCGAACCCGACATGATCACTTACCCGTCCCAGGACGGGCGCCGCGTGCACGCGCTGCTGTACCGGCCGAACAACACCGGGCCGCACCCCGTGCTGCTGTCGATCCACGGAGGCCCCGAGGCGCAGGAACGTCCCGAATACGCCTACGCCGGCCTGTACCAGTATCTGCTCGCCCGCGGCATCGCCATCCTCGCACCGAACATCGCCGGCTCCACCGGCTACGGCCTCGCCCACCAGCTCCTGGTCTACCGCGATTGGGGCGGCCCCGACCTGGACGACCTCGACCACGCGGTGCGGTACTTGCAGGCGCATCCGGACATCGACGCCGACCGGATCGCGGCGATGGGTGGTTCGTACGGCGGCTTCGCGACCCTGTCCTGCCTCGCCCGCCTTCGCGGCCCATGGGCCGCCGGAGTGACGATCTGCGCGCCGTCCAACCTGCTCACGCTCGCCACAGCCTGCCCACCCACGTGGAAAGCCATGGTCGCCGCCGTCCTCGGCGACCCCGACACGGACGCCGAACACCTCATCCAACGCTCGCCCATCACCTACGCGGACGGGATCGACACGCCGTTGTTCGTCATCCAGGGTGCTCACGACCCGCGTGTCCCACAGGACGAGTCCGACCAGATCGTCACCCGACTTCGCGAACGCGGCATCGACGTCCGGTACGACATCTACCCCGACGAGGGACACGGCTTCACCAACCGCGACAACGAGATTCGAGCCTACGGAGACATCGCGGAGTTCCTCGTCACGCACCTGCTCGACAAGTAAGGCACTCGATCCTTGTCTCGGACATCGTCACCGTTCGCCCTGTTCAGGGACTGGACGGTCTCACCCCTGTTCGTCTCCCGCGTCATCTCGAGCACGAGCGTGGGGATGGGGCACATCGCGCTCGCCTGGGGCGTCATGGGCATGGGCTACGGCGCCCGCGAACTCTCCCTCGTCGTCGCCTGCAACGCCTTCCCAGCCCTGCTCATCCTCGGCGGAGGCGTCCTCGGCGACCGCTTCCGGCGTCACCACGTCCTCATAGGCGCGGAGTTGCTCGCATGCACCGCGTGGTTGGCGCTCGGGGCGACCTTCTTCATGGAGAAGGCCCCGCTGGCGTTGCTCTGTTCGCTGGCCGGCGTCGGGGGAGTCGCGACGGCCGTCTTCCTGCCGACGGTTCGAGGCATCATCGCCGACCTCCTCGCCAGCACGAAGCGACCGGCGGGGAACGCGCTGATCAACCAGACCGAGTCCGCCGGACACCTCATCGGCTTCGTGACGTCCGGCGCCGTGGTCACTCTGGTCGGGCCCGCCTGGGCAGCCGGGGCACGAGGGGCACTGTGCGGCATCAGCGCCATGATCCTCACTCGCCTGGCAACCCATCACCCAGGACGAGCCACCGCCAACCCCCTTCGCGACCTGTGGAGGGGCTGGCGCGCGTTCAAGAGCCGCCCCTGGGTCTGGCTCATCACCCTGCACTACACCGCGATCACCACGGCGATGGTCTGCTATATGAAGATCGCCGGACCGCTCTACACCGCCGACGGGCACGGCGGAGCCTGGGCGTGGGGCATCATCGGTGCGGCTCAGCCTCTCGGAGCCCTGGCCGGCGCCGCGGTCGGGGCTCGCTGGCGGCCGGCTCGCCTCCTCTACATCACAGTGCTCCTGCCCGCGTCCGTGTCTCTGCCGATGTTCCTGATGGGAGGCGGAGCCCACTGGCAGGCCATCGCGGTGGCCGCAGTCGTGCCCGGTGCGTTGCAAGCGACCTACTACGTCTTCTGGACGACAGCACTGCAGGCCAACATCCCGTCGGCCGTCCTGGTCCGGGTGAACAGCTGGAACATGGTCACGAGCTACGTGCTCATGCCCGTGACCGTCCTTTTCTCCGGCCCGCTGGTGGCGAACTTCGGACCACAGGCCATCGTCTCCGCAGCCGCTCTGACGGCCCTCGGCGCAACGGCGTTGACGCTGCTGGCTCTAAGGCTGCTTCCCGACGTCGAAGCGGCCACGGACGTCAGCAGCCTTCGGAAGACGTCGTCGGTACTGGCCTGAGCCGGAGAGGTTCACATCGACCATGGCTAGTGACTACGTGGGTGTGCAGAGCAGCCCCCTCGCGGCGAGGGCACGACGGCTCCTGGAAGGCATGATGCCTGAAGAGCTCCTCGCACCCTATGTCGCATTACTGGTTCGCGAGCGCTACCTCCTCGCGGAGGCACGGCACCTGTTCGAAGAAGGCCACAGCGTGGACCGCCTCATCGCCGAAGGAATGGCGTACCTACAGGACGATGGCGCGGATGGACGGTCGGTGCTCATCCCGGCGTCTCCCGATCTGGTGTTGCAGCGAGCCCTCGCCCGGCATGCCGAAGACCTGGCGGCCGAACATCGGCGGCTACTGGACGGCCAGGAGCGGCTGCGCGAGGCCCACGCGGCGCAGGAAGCCGCAGCAGACAGGTCCATGGACCAGTTGGTGCAGATCGTCACCGATCAGAACAGGATCCACGAGCTGGAAGGGACCATGGCCGGTTCGGCACAGCGCGACTGGTTGCTCCTCGGCGACCGTCTGGGCGGCGACCGGCCCACCAAGCCGCCGACCTCGAGGATCGACTCCGGCAAGTGCCGCGCCATCTACGAGATGAACCGCATCGAGGAGCCCGCCGCACGTGAGCGAATCGATGCCCTCGTACGAGCAGGCGGGACTGTTCGGCTTCTCCCTCAGCTCGCCGTGAGCATGAGGCTCGCTGATGAGGCCATCGCCTTGCTGCCCCTGGCCGAAGGCGAGTCGGCGGAAGCGTTGCTGGTCCAGTCATCGGTGATCGTCGGCGCCCTTCGGGAGTACTTCGAGCTTCTCTGGGCGAACGCCACGCCCTACGGCATCCCAGAGGATGGCGAGGGGCCGCTGCCACCGGCGTAGATGAAGGTCCTTCGCCTGTTGGCGCAGGGCATGACCGAGAAGGCCATAGCCGGCCAGGTAGGAGTGAGCATCGCCACGGTCGGCCGCCACGTCAACACCATCCGAGATGCCCTCGGCGTGGAGGGCCTCTTCGCGATCGGAGTCGTGGCGGCGCAGCGCGGCCTGCTCGATTAGGCCATACCGAACGCCCCACTCGCCGGTGCACCGAGTCGCGAGGCGACGCAACGATGATCTACTAAAAACGGCATCGCACCACTCCGATGACCATAGTTGTTGGTGCGGGCGTCATGGGGCAGGCTGTAACGCAGGCAGTCGCGGGGGCCTCGCAGCGCCTGCGGCCTCGAACCGTCTTCTGGAGAGAAGGGAGCCCTGCATGATCAAACTCAGCCCGTTGATGCTGGAGGGCATCTCGCAATGGACGAAGTCGACACCCACACCGACGAGGACATTGAGCGGCTCGCCGCCGACCTGTTCGGGCACGTGCGCGACCTCAATCAGGCGGCCGAAGGACGGTCCGGGCGGATACGGCCCGTGGCCCTGCACTCCGTCCTGGGAAATCTGGCACAGACCGCGTTCGGTCTGGCCCGAGCCGCCGAACAGATCGACGCCGTGCTCGACCGGGAACTCTCGGCGGGGCGGCTCGGGCACGGCAGCGGCCTCGACCCCACACCGGTTGTCGTCCAAGCGCACGACGCGCTGGCGCGGGCGCACGAGCATGCCGCTGAACTCGGCGAGTCGTTCCGGCGTTCCCAAGGGGCACTGACCGCCGTCCACGGCACGACGGACGATGCGGACACGCTGGACAAGGGAGAAGTGGCTGCTGCCGAGCAAACATCGCCGGACCTCGAACCGGCCAAGAACGACTTCCCCACCTCCATCAAGGAGGCGCTGGCCGGGCAGGCCAAGCCGGAGCCTCCTGCGACGCAGCGCCCCGCGACGCCGCATCCTTCGCGCCCCAGGCGCGAACCTTAGAACGTCATTGGCGAACGCGCAGGCTCTGGGAAGAGGCCAGGACGCCCAGCCGTGCTCACGCCGGACGCGTCTGGATTGTCCCTGTCATCTGGTGCCCCTCGGGGACCTGGGGACGCCGCACTCGTCGGCGTCCCCGGGGCAGGTGTTCCGCTGTCGGGTCAGGTGGTGATGGCGCTTTCGAGGAGTGGTCGGTGGCGGAGCATCCAGGCTGCCGATCGTGCTCGCCAGGCGAGGGCCCAGAGCGGCGCGGCGTCGGTGCTGTCGGGGGTGATTCGTGCCGTGACGGCCTCGGCGGCGCAGTCGCGGATGGCGTACTCGATCATCCGCGTCACGAGCGGCCGCCGGTCAGGGACGGCCAAGCCGTAGCCGTCCAGAAAATGGCGCAGTTGGGCGGCGCGGGCTGCGGCGTCGGGCAGGTTCTGTCGTTCGGCGACGTCGTCATCGTGGAGCTGTGCGTTCAGCCAGCCGGTGGCGGCGATCTCGTCGAGACGGTCGGTGGGGCCGGCGGTCGGCCAGTCGATGAAGGCGACGGGCAGGCCGTCGCGCGCGACGATGTTCCAGGGCCCGGTGTCGCGGTGGCTGATGACGGCGTCGGGTGCGTCGGAGTGAAACGGCCATGGGTGCCATTGGGCTCCCGGAGGAGGTCGGAAGGTGGCGGTGGCCTCATGGAGGTCGCGCAGCAGCCTGCCGACGTGCCAGATCCCTTCGTCGCTCCAGGCGTGGGGATGGACGAAATCGCCGTCGATGTAGGTGAGGGTTTCGCGGCCGTGGCCGTCGTGGCCGTTGCCGACCACGCGGGGGCTGCCGGGGAAGCCGACGGCCTCCAGGTGATCGAGCAGGGCATGGACCGCCGGGGTCCATGGTCCGGCGGGGCGCAACACGGTGTCGCCGTGGCGCGAGACCGGAGTGGGCTGGCCTTCGGGGCCGGTGAGCGGCTGAAAGGAGGAGTGCGAAGACATCGGTGCTCCTTGATCGAATGCGTGAAGCGTTGGGTTTCTCGCACGCGAGACCGCAGGGACGGTGTCCCTGGGACGGGATCGCTTCGAGCTCAGGAGCGCATGGCGAGGTGACGGCCGCCCGCTCTGGGGCCGGCGGCGGTGGTGTCGTTCAGACTGTGGCGCGCTCCGCGGCCGAAGCGGTGGCCGTGGCCTCGCCAGAAACCTTGATGGTCATGAAGGACCTCCCGCGATCGGGCCGGTGACGTCATCGAAACGCTGTCACGGGCGCTGATGCCTCTGCAACACCATTCCGGGGTCCCCGCTCGTCCTGGCGGTGATCAGCGGTGCTCAGCCGACGCGGGGCAAGAAATGCAAATCATAATGATTTGGCTGTGGACCGGGCGCGGTCCACAGTCGGCGGCCGGATCGAGCGCGATCCGGTGAGGGGTGGTCTTGACGGACGAGGACCTGACAGGGGTGCCGCCGCCCCGCAGAGCTACACGGCGGAACAAGAGAACTCATCGTTCACCACGGCGCGACCATGCCGTTTTCATCGCACTGTCGGAGGAAGAGCACGCCTGCATAACAGCGGCCGCCGAACGTGAGTATCTCGCGACTGCCGCGTGGGCTGCACAGACGCTGCTGGCGGCGGCGAACGGTTCGGCCCGTCCCGAGTATGCGGAATTCAGGGAGATCCTTGGTGCCGTCATACAGGCGTCCGGCCAGGCGCGCCGCATCGGCGTGAACCTCAACCAGGTGGTCGCGGCGCTGCATTCGGGGGAGTCGCTTCCTCAGATTCGCTGGTACGCCGAGGCTGCGGCGCGGACGGTCGACAAGCTCGACGAGCTCGCCGAGGAGCTTCGTCGTCGCCTTCCCTGATCCTCGTTCGCGGCCCGGGAGGCGTGGGTGATCGGGAAGGTGCTGCGCGGCAAACGGGTGCAGGGCCTGCTTCGCTACCTGTATGGTCCCGGCCGCCACGGCGAGCACCAGAACCCGCGCATCGTGGCGGGGTTTCGCGCGCCTGCGGAGCTAGAACCCCGCCGCCGCGAAGATGGACGACGCGACTTCGGCCAGCTGGACGGCCTGCTGATGCAGCCAGTCGCTCAGTTGGGCGAACGCAGCTTCGGCAAGCCGGTGTGGCACCTGTCGCTGCGGGCGGCACCGGACGACCCGGTGCTGTCCGACCGGCAGTGGGCGCAGATCGCGGACGAGGTCATGGTCCGCAGCGGACTGGGCGCGGACGGCGACGCGGACGGCGTCCGCTGGATCGCCGTCCGCCACGCCGACGACCACATCCACATTGTGGCGACGTTGGCACGTGCGGACGGTGTGCGGCCGAACGTCTGGAACGACGGGTACCGAGTCCGCGACGCATGCCTGGCCGTGGAGCGTCGGTTCGGCCTGCGGTCCACCGCTCCGGCCGACCGGACGGCCGCGCGGCGGCCGAAACGGGCGGAGTCCGAGAAAGCCGTCCGCCGCGGACGAAAAGAGCCGCCGCGGACCGTTCTCCGACGGGCGGTGCAGACGGCGGCGGCCGGAGCAGCGGACGAGCACGCGTTCTTTGCCCGCCTGAGCAGCGAGGGCGTGCTGGTTCGACGGCGGTACAACCAACGGACGTCCGGCCAGATCACCGGCTATGCCGTCGCCCTACCCGACGACCGGACTGCCGACGGGGCACCGGTCTGGTAGGGCGGCGGAAAGCTCGCCGCCGACCTCACCCTTCCGAAGCTGCGTCAGCGGTGGACGGCGGACGAGTTCGGCCGGCACCTGTCCGCGCCGTCCGCCCGGGCCGTACTGCGGACGGCCGTCCGCCGCGCCGCGGACGACGCGTGGACGGTCCACCAGTTCGCGGACGAACTGCGGCGGAGCGGCCTGCTGGTCAAGTTTCGCCACAGCCAGCGATGCCCCGATCAGATCACCGGCTACGCGGTCGCTCTCCCATCCCACAACGGCGAAGAACCCACCTGGTACCCAGGCAGCCGCCTCGCCGAGGACTTGTCGCTGGCCAAGCTGCAAGCGCGCTGGAAGACCCCGAACTCGCCACGGCGAATAACGGCATACGACCTCACGCCGGAGGAACGCCACGCCTTCTACGAGGACGCGGCCAAGGCGGCGGCGTACGCGACGGCTCAAGTCCGTCGCCATCTGGCGACCAATCCGTACGCCGCGCAGGACGCTTGCTGGGCGGCCGCAGACGTGCTGAACGCCGCGGCCGCAGCCACGGGGAACCGCCACCTTCTCCGTGCGGCTCACGCCTACGACCGCGCCGGCCGAGCTCCACACGGCCGCATTCCCCGTCCCAGCCCGGCGGGCAACGCGCTACGCGCGGCGGCCCGGCTGCTGAGACTGGCCGGCGCGCCGAAGGACGACCTCGCCGTGTCGGTCCTGACACTCGTCGCGAATCTGCTTTCGCTGCTGGAGACGATCGCCCACGTTCGTCGACTCCAGCAGCACCAGGCGCAAGCCGAAGCCGCCCGCACCGCGACGCGGCACCTGGGAGACGTTCGTCCTGCCCCTGCCTCCTCGCAGGCGATGCTCGCCTTGGCGGGCTTTCCTGGCCCATGGCGTCCGTCGGGAGCCAACGTGCCGCAGAGGCCGACTTCCAAGCCGCCGAGCCCTTCGGGGCGGCGCCGGTCCCCAGCGCGCTGACCATCTATAGGCCTCCAACACGCCGACCTAACTACTTTGATTGACCGCGCTCCGGGCGTCCTGCATCGTTCTACTCAAGGACTTTGGTTGATGGCCCAGTGGATTCATCAGCGAATGCCAACGTGGGAGCGATGGGAACACAGGTCGGCAGGAAGCCGAGGACCGAACGCGAGGAGCGGCGTGCGCGCCTCCTCCGCCTGCGGTTCGAGCTCGGGCGCCTGGGCATCTCGACGCGGGTCCGCAAGCCGCGGAACGGACGGTGGCAACTGCGGGTGCACCGCAACGGCTGGTCCGAGACCGTTCTTTGCGCGGGTGCTGAGGACGCTTACGCGTACGTCACCGCTCATGGCCGACTGCTCGGCACGACCAACGAAGCGCGACACGTCGCCCGGCTCCTGGACTGGATGCTGGAGAGGCGGCTGCGGTGAGCAGAAGCCGTCGTCCAGCGCCTAGGGCCTGTCCGGTGAATCTTGGTGTTCGGCTGAGGTTGATCTTGGGTTGTGGGTTGATGGTGTGTCGTGGTGCGACGGCATGAGTTGACCGATGCGGCGTGGCGGCGGATCGAGCCGCTTCTGCCCGCTCAGCCCGCCCGGGGCGGCCGGTGGGCCGATCACCGCACGGTGCTGAACGGCATCTTGTGGAAGCTGGCGACCGGTGTCCCCTGGCGGGACCTGCCGGAGCGGTACGGCAACTGGAAGACCGTTCATGAGCGGTATCGGCGGTGGGCCGCCGACGGCACCTTCGACCGCGTCCTGACCCAGGTGCAGGTCCATGACGACTCGATCGGCCGTATCGACTGGACCGTGAGCGTGGACTCCACGATCGTGCGCGCGCACCAGCACGCGGCCGGTGCCCGCAAAAAGGGGAACCGGGCGGGACGAACCGGACACCCGGGCGGGCATTCGGGGAGGCGCTCGGGCGGTCGCGGGGCGGGCTGACCACCAAGGTCCATGTGGCCGCCGACGGGCGCGGCCTGCCGCTGTCGATCGTGGTCACCGCCGGGAACGTCAACGACTGCACCGCTTTCCCGGACGTGCTGGAGGCGATCCGGGTGCCGCGGGCCGGGCGGGGACGACCGCGGTGTCGGCCCGTCCGGTTGATCGCCGACAAGGCCTACAGCTCGGCCGCGATCCGCCGGTCCCTGCGAGAGCGGGGAATCGCCGCCACCATCCCCGAACGCGCCGACCAGAAGGCCGGACGCGCCCGCCGCGGGTCACGCGGCGGGCGCCCTCCGGTGTTCGACCCGAACGTCTATCGGCGCCGCAACGTGGTCGAACGCTGCATCGGCCGCTTGAAGCAATGGCGCGGCATCGCCACCCGGTTCGACAAACTCGCCCGCAACTACCGGGCGGGAATCGTCCTGGTCACTGTCCTGCTCTGGATCAACACATGATCCACCGGACACGCTCTAGGGCGGCGGGATGACCGCCGCCGGCCGTGACAAACGAGAACAAGTACGGATGCAGGCCGCGCAGTGGTTCGCCGAAGGATGGCCCAACGCCCGGATCGCCGCCGATCTGCGGGTCGGGCTGCAAATGGCGGCGGGCCTGGCGCGAGGGCGGGGCCGAGGCGCTGCGGTCCAAGGGCCCGCATGGACGGCCGCGGCTGGACCGGGCGGCTGGAGGCCGAGTTGAACCGCGGCCCCGCCGCGCACGGCTGGGCCCATGACCAGCGGTGGACGTTGGAGCGGGTCGCCGAGGTGATCCGCCGGCTGTTCGGCGTCGACTACACCCGGCCCGGGGTGTCGCTGCTGCTGCGCCGCAACGGCTGGTCGGTGCAGGTCCCCGGACGCCGCGCCATCGAACGCGACGACCGGGCGATCGAGGTGTGGAAAGAGCAGGTGTGGCCGCAAGTGGAAACACCGCGGCGGACCTGGGCGCCTGGATCTGCTTCGAAGACGAGGCCGGTCAAGGGCTCAGGCCGCCCCGAGGACGCACCTGGAGCCGCCGGGGACACCGCCCGCAGGTGAGGGTGCACGGCGGCGAGCACGGCTCGCGGGTCTCGATCGCCGGGATGGTCTGCTACCGGCCCGGCCACCGCTCCCGCCTGATCTACCGGATCCACCGCTACCGCCGCCGCAAAGACGAACGCGCCGGCTTCACCCTCACCGAGTACACACGCATGCTCCAGGCCGCTCACCAGCAGTTGCCGGGCGGGAGGATCGTGCTGGTGTGGGACAACCTCGGCATCCACCCCCAAAGCGATGCGTGCATTCATCGATGATCACGCCGACTGGCTGACGGTGTTCTACCTGCTGGCCTACGCCCCCGAGCTGAACCCGGCCGAGACGGTGTGGTCGCCTGCGGCGCGCGGCATCGGATGGGCGCTGCTTCGGGCATGGTCCGACGACCGTCCGGGGTTGTCGTCGGGGCCTCGGCAGCATTCGCGCGAAGTGCGGTGCCCCTGGTTCGGGGCGTTGCCCGGTCGGACCGCGTCCTGCGGATATCCCGGAGGGGCTTGAGGCGTGACGTCATGTTCGTCCGCGCGGCAGTGTAAGTGCGGAGTCCGGTGCCGTCCCCTCCGCCCAAGTCAAAGTGTTCAACTGAGTCGGTTTGGTCTCTGCCGCGTTGTTACTCTCTACCTGCGTTCAGACGAGGTGAGTTAAATCATGGGACCGGCCGGGGGCTGATTGGCAGGTGGACCAGGGTCGGGTGTATCCCCCGTTACACCCGGCCCTTTCTTTCTCGGCGGCCCGCCGAGGCGCAGGTGACAGGGCGAAGAGTCGCGCGCGGGAGATGTCGGTACGGTGAACGAATCGGTGTAGAGGCGCCGGCGGCCGGTCGCGTGGGAACGTTCCTTTGCTATGCCTTCGTCGGGAATTGTCGTGGATGTGAATGCGGAGGTGACAGTGAGAATGGCAGGAGGGCGCACTCCCAACGTGTATCTCAGAGGGGGGTCTCCACCGGAGATCGCCGATGAGGAACGGCTGCGCTTCGTTTCCGATATCAATGTGCCCAACGTCAAGATCCTGTGCGGTAACAGGTACGAGCACTTCGAGGCGAGCCCCGAGGTCGCCCAGGTGGACGGCATCGAACTTCGGATCTTCGTGTGGTCCCGCCGCACGTACGTGGCGGAGTAGTGAGCGAACGCCGCGGCGGCGGCCGAGCCGACCATCGGCGCCGGTCCATGATTCGCCATTCAAGAGAGACGCTGTATTGGCGAAAGTCGGCCGTTCGTTGGAGCGTTCAACTGCTTCGGAAGATCGGCGGTTGAACGGTGGTCGGAAGTCTGCGTCCGTTGATATAAACCTCCAGGGAAAGTGGTCGGTCGGCGCCGGGTCCGGCTGTCGTCCAGGCATCTGATTGTTCGAAAGGGATGGCGAAGATGGGGCACAAGTACTCTCTGATCCTCAGTCGGCAGATCTCCGATGACGAATTGTCCGTCCTGGGCGAGCTCGGTCTCGGAGAGGCGCTCTTCTCGACGACTTCACTTCCTACGAACGCCGACGTGACCGTGACGAAGATCGAGGTCGACGACACGGTTTCGACCTCGCTGGCCGACGCGATCGAAATGGGCCTCGAAGCGGTGAAGAAGGTGCCGGATCTCGTCGCCGCCGGCCTCACCGTTCCGGCCGTGCCCAAGGAAGCGGCCGACGGGGCCGCCGAGTCCGCGGTGAAGGCCGGGGGTGCGATCGAGGGATCTCCCGTCGCCTAGCGGGCGAACGCGGAATTCCTGAGGCGTTGCCGGTTCGCTGCGGCGGGAACGGAGTGCGAAATGGCCGACGAACACCAGTTGCGCGACTATCTCAAGGTCGTGACGGCCAGGTTGCGCAGCACTCGTTCCGAGCTGCGGGAGCTGGAGGCGCTCAGGCACGAGCCCATCGCCGTCGTGGGCATGGGCTGCCGGTACCCGGGCGGCGCCGACGTGCCCGAGAAGCTGTGGCGGCTGGTCGCGGCGGGCGACGAGGCGATCGCCGACTTCCCGGCGGACCGCGGCTGGGACACCGCCGGCCTGTACGACGACCTCGAGTTGACCGGATCCACCACCCGCAAGGGCGGGTTCCTGTACGAGGCCGCCGACTTCGACGCCGACTTCTTCGGGATCAGCCCGCGCGAGGCGCTCGCGATGGATCCGCAGCAGCGGCTGCTGCTGGAGACGTCCTGGGAGGCGATCGAGCACGCCGGTATCGACCCGACGACGCTGCGGGGCTCCCGGACCGGCGTCTTCGCGGGCGTGTACTCGTCCGCCGTGGCCTACGGCGGCGACGGCGACCTGGACTTCGGCGAGGCCGCCGGCCATCTGCTCACCGGCACGGCCAACAGCGTCCTGTCCGGCCGGATCTCCTTCACCCTCGGGCTGGTCGGCCCGGCCGTGACGGTCGACACGGCCTGCTCCTCCTCGCTAGTGGCCCTGCACCTGGCGGTCCAGGCGCTGCGTGGCGGTGAGTGCGAGCTCGCCCTGGCGGGCGGGGCGACGGTGATGTCCTCGCCCGCCCTGTTCCGGGAGTTCTCCCGGCAGCAGGGCCTGGCCGCGGACGGCCGCTGCAAGCCCTTCTCGGCGGACGCCGACGGCACCGGCTGGGGCGAGGGCGCCGGCATGGTGGTGCTGGAGCGGCTGACGGACGCGCAGCGGCTGGGGCACCCGGTTTTGGCGGTCGTCCGCGGCAGCGCCGTCAACCAGGACGGTGCCTCCAACGGGCTTACCGCGCCGAACGGGCCCTCGCAGCGCCGCGTCATCCGGGCGGCGCTGGAGAACGCGCGGTTGACGGCCGCCGACGTGGACGCGGTGGAGGCCCACGGGACGGGCACCGCCCTCGGCGACCCGATCGAAGCGCAGGCCCTGCTGGACACCTACGGCCGAGCCGCCGAGCGGCGGGCGGACCGGCCCGTGTGGCTGGGGTCGGTGAAGTCCAACATCGGGCACACGCAGGCCGCTGCCGGAGTCGCCGGCGTGATCAAGATGGTGATGGCGCTGCGGCACGGGTCGCTGCCCCGCACCCTGCACGCGGAGACGCCGTCGGAGCGCGTCGATTGGGCGTCCGACCGGATGCGCCTGCTGCGGGATCCGGTGGAGTGGGTGCGGGACGAAGGCGGCCCGCCTCGCCGCGCCGCCGTCTCCGCGTTCGGCATCAGCGGCACCAACGCGCACCTGATCCTGGAGGAGCCGCCGGAGCCGGCGGACCGGACGGAGGGGGACGCGGAGGCACCCGCGCCGACCGTCCTGCCGTCCGCGGCGGCGTGGGTGCTGTCCGGGAGGACGCCTGAGGCGCTCGCCGCGCAGGCCCGCAAGCTCGCCGACCACCTCGCCGGGGACTCCGCCGCCGGCAACCCCGGGCCGCCGCCGTCCGCGGTGGCCTGGTCGCTGGCAGGCCGGACCGCGTTCGAGCACCGCGCGGTGCTGCTGCCGCCCGCCCCGGCCGACGGCCTGGCGGCGCTCGCCGCCGGGGAGCCTGCCGCGGACGTCGTGACGGGCGAGGTGCGGGCCGCCCGCACCGGCCGAACGGTGTTCGTCTTCCCGGGGCAGGGCGGCCAATGGATCGGGATGGGGCGCGAACTCGCCGAGGTCTCGCCGGTGTTCCGCGACCGGCTGGCCGAATGCTCGGCCGCGCTCGCCCCGTACGTGGACTGGACGCTCGACGACGTTCTGGCCGGGCGGCACGGGTTCGAATCCGCGGCCGTGGTGCAGCCGGCGCTGTGGGCGGTGATGGTGTCGCTCGCGGCGGTGTGGGAGGCCGCGGGCGTCGTCCCGGACGCGGTCGTGGGCCACTCGCAGGGCGAGATCGCCGCCGCCGCCGTCTCCGGCGCCCTGACTCTGGACGACGCCGCGAAGGTCGTCGCGCTGCGCAGCCGCACGCTGACGGCGCTGGCGGGCCGCGGAGGCATGATGGCCGTCGAGGACGCGCCGGGCACGGTGCGCGAACGGCTGGAATCCTTCGAGGGGCGGCTGTCGGTCGCGGCGGTCAACGGCCCGTCCGCGACCGTGGTCTCCGGGGACGCCGACGCGCTGCGCGAGCTCGCGGACCGGCTCCCCGACACCCGCACGCGAATCCTCCCGGTCGACTACGCCTCCCACAGCCCCCACGTGGACGAACTGCGCGAGGAGATCCTCGCCGGCCTGCACGGGATCCGGCCGCGGGAAGCGCGGATCCCGATGATCTCCACCATGAGCGGGGAGCGGCTCACCGGGCTGGAGCTCGACCCCGCCTACTGGTACGCCGGGTTGCGCGAGACGGTCGAGTTCGCCCGCGCGGTACGGACCCTCGGTGAGGACGGGCACGACACCTTCGTCGAGGTGTCCCCGCATCCCGTCCTGGCCATGGCCGTCGGCGAGGAACTCGCGGACCGCGATCCCGTCGTCGTCGCCACGCTGCGCCGCGAGGACGGCGGTGCGCGGCGCCTCCTGCACTCCTTCGGGGAGGCGTACGTCCAGGGCGTTCCCGTCGACTGGACCGCCGTGCTGAGCCCCGCCGACCGCGTCGACCTGCCCACCTACGCCTTCCGGCGCAGCCGCTACTGGCCGCGCCGCGCCGAGCCCGTCCAGGGAGCGGCCGCCGCCGCGTTCGCGGACGACGACTGGCGGTACCGCGCCGCCTGGGAACCGCTCGGCCCCGCCGAACTTCCCGCTCTAGACGGAATCTGGCTGGTCGTGGCCCCTGACGCGGACGCCGCCGACCCGGACCGGTACGTGCGGGCGCTGGCCGCGCACGGCGCCGAAGCCGTCGTCGTCCGCACCGGGGCGGCCGACCGCGCCGCGCTCACCGCCGACCTCGCCCGCGCGCTCGGCGGCGCTTTCCCGGGCGGGACCGGTACACCGGCCGGTGTGCTGTCGCTGCTCGCGCTCGACGCGCGCCCGCTGCCCGACGCCCCCGCCGTCCCGTTCGGCACCGCCGCCACCCTCGCCCTGGTGCAGGCTCTCGGCGACGCCGCCGTCGGGGCACCGCTCTGGGCGGTCACGCGCGGCGCCGTGTCCGCCGCGCCCGGCGACGCGCCGCCCGAGCCCGCCCAGGCGCAGGTCTGGGGCCTCGGCCGGGTCGCCGCGCTGGAGCACCCCGGCCGCTGGGGCGGGCTGATCGACCTGTCCGGGCAGTGGGACGGCGGGACCGCGGCCCGCCTCGCCGCCGTCCTCGCGGACGGCACCGAGGACCAGGTCGCGCTCCGCCGCGCCGGCGCGTTCGCCCGCCGCCTGGAACGTGCCCCCCGCGCTGCCCGCGCGGACGCACCCGCCGGGTCTTGGACGCCGCGCGGTACCGTGCTCGTCACGGGCGGCACCGGCTCCATCGGCCCGCACCTGACCGGATGGCTGGCCGAGCGCGGCGCGCCGCGCATCGTGCTGCCCACCCGCTCCGGACCGGGCGCGGCGCCGGCGGCGCACGCCGCGTCCCTCGCCGCGGCCGGGACCACCGTCGACGTCCTCACCTGCGACCTCGCCGACCGGACGGCCGTGGCCGCGCTGCTCGACCACGTCGCGGCGACCGGGCCGGAACTGTCCACGGTGCTGCACGCCGCCAACTCCTTCCACCTCACCCGCCTGGAGGACACCGGCCTCGACGGCCTGACCGCGTCGCTCGCCGCCAAGGCCGCCGGCGCCGACCACCTGGACGACCTGGTCGCCGACGTGGACGAGTTCGTCCTGTTCTCGTCGATCGCCGCGGCGTGGGGCAGCGCCGAGCACGGGACGTACGCCGCCGCCAACGCCCACCTCGACGCGCTCGCCGAGCGGCGCAGGGCCCGCGGCCGCCCCGCGCTCTCTCTGGGCTGGGGTGTGTGGGACACCCGGGACTGGGCCGCGCCGGACGCCTTCGGCCCGAACGGCCCCGCCACCATCACCGGCGACGCTCTGCGCCGCCAGGGCACCCGCTTCCTGGACCCCGGGCCCGCGCTGGACGCGCTGGGCCGTGTCCTCGCCGACGGGGCGGCGGCCACCGGCCCCTACCTGGCTCTCGCCGACATGGACTGGGCGCACTTCGCGCCGGTGTTCACCGCGGCCCGGCGAAGCGCCCTGCTGGAGCGGATTCCAGAAGCCCGGCAGACCGCCGACGGCGCGCCCGGCGGCGAATCGGCGGCGGAGACCGGGACGGGCCCGGCCGGCGATTTCGCCCGCCGGCTGGCCGCGGTATCCGACCCCGTGCGGCTGGCCGCGGAACTGGTCCGGGGCCACACGGCCGCCGTGCTCGGCCACCGCGACGCGGCGGACGTCGCCACCGACCGGGCGTTCCGCGACCTCGGCCTCGATTCGCTGACGGCGGTCGAGCTGAAGAAGCGGCTGTCGGCCTCCACCGGGCTGCGGCTGCCCTCCTCGATCGTCTTCGACCGCCCCACCCCCGCTGCGCTCGGCGCGCACCTCGTCGCGGCCCTGCTCGGCGACGGCGCGGCCGACGAGGCGACCGCCCGGAACATGGCACCGTCCGGCGGCGCGGCCGACCCCGGGGCCGACTCGGGCGAGCCGCTCGCCATCGTCGGCATCGGCTGCCGGTTCCCCGGCGGGGTCACGACCCCCGACCAGTACTGGGACATCCTCGCCGCGGGCGCCGACGTGATCGGCGGCCTGCCCACCGACCGGGGCTGGGACGCCGACCTGTACGATCCCGATCCCGACCGGCAGGGGAAGTCCGTCACCCGCGCGGGCGGTTTCCTCTACGACGCCGCCGAGTTCGACGCCGGTTTCTTCGGGATCAACCCCCGCGAGGCTGTCGCGATGGACCCGCAGCAGCGGCTGCTGCTGGAGACGTCCTGGGAGGCGCTGGAGCGCGCGGGGATCGCGCCCGGGTCGCTGCGCGGCGCCTCCGTCGGCGTGTTCGCGGGCGCCACCCTGACCGGATACGGCGCCGAGCTCGCCGACGGCGACCCGGCCGCCGAGGGATACCTCGTCACCGGCCACTCCAGCAGCATCATCTCCGGCCGCGTCGCCTACACCCTCGGCCTGGAGGGGCCGGCCCTCACCATCGACACCGCGTGCTCCTCCGGCCTGGTCGCCCTGCACATGGCGGGCCGGTCGCTGCGCGCGGGCGAGTGCGAGCTGGCCCTGGTCGGCGGCGCCATGGTGATGTCCACCCCCGCCCAGCTGGTCGGCTTCTCCCGGCAGCGCGGTCTGGCGCCCGACGGGCGCTGCAAGCCGTTCGCGGCCGGGGCCGACGGGATGGGCCTGTCCGAGGGCGCCGCGACCATCGTTGTCGAACGCCTTTCGGACGCGCGGCGGCTGGGCCATCCGGTCCTGGCGGTGGTGCGGGGGACGGCGGTCAACCAGGACGGCGCGTCCAACGGCCTCACCGCCCCGAACGGGCTGTCCCAGCAGCGGGTGATCCGCGCCGCGCTGGACGCGTCCGGGCTGACCGTCGACCAGGTCGACGCGGTCGAGGCGCACGGCACCGGCACGCCCCTCGGCGACCCCGTCGAGGCGGGCGCCCTGCTGGCCACCTACGGGCGGGAACGGACGGCCGACCGGCCGGTGTGGCTCGGCTCCGCCAAGTCGAACATCGGGCACACCCAGACCGCCGCCGGCCTCGCGGGCCTGATCAAGATGGTGCTGGCGATGCGCCACGGGACGCTGCCCCGCACCCTGCACGCCGACGAGCCCTCCCCGGAGATCGACTGGGAGTCGGGCGGCGTGCGGCTGCTGACCGAGCAGCGCCCGTGGGACACGCGGGACGGCGCGCCGCGCCGCGCGGGCGTGTCCGCGTTCGGCATGAGCGGCACCAACGTCCACGTGCTCATCGAGCAGACGCCCGAGCACGTCGACCCGCCGCAGGAGGACGCGGCGGAGCCGTCCGACCCGCCGCTGCTCGCCCCGCTCACGGACGTGACCGCGTGGCCGTTCGCCGCGCACGGCCCCGCGGCGCTGGCCGCGCAGGCCGGCCGCCTGCGGGAGTTCGCCCTCGCCCCGCAGGCGCCCGAACCCGCCGCCGTTGCGCACGCGCTGGCCGCCACCCGGAGCCGCTTCGACCACCGGGCCGTGGCCGTCGGCACCGACCACGCCGGCTTCGGCGAGGCGCTGGCCGCGGTGATGACCGGCCGGCGCGACGAGGACGTCCGCATCGGAGAGAGCGCCGCCCGCGGTTCCCGCGTGGCGTTCGTCTTTCCCGGTCAGGGGAGCCAGTGGACCGGGATGGGGCGGCGTTTGTTGGTGGAGTCGCCGGTGTTCGCGGCGCGGTTGGCGGAGTGTGCGGAGGCTCTCGCGCCTCATGTGGAGTGGGATCTGGTGGAGG
>NZ_QHJN01000013.1:0-90274 GCF_003947565.1 Actinomadura sp. WAC 06369
TTCGGGGTGTTCGCGGCGGTCGGCGCGGCGGGGTCGGCGGTCGGGCTGATCGCGGGCGGGCTGCTGACCGAGTACGTCGGCTGGCGGTGGTGCCTGTACGTCAACGTGCCCGTGGCGGTCCTCGCGGTGTGCGGGGCGGCGCTGGTGCCGGCGGACCGTCCGGTGGCCCGGGGGCGGCTGGACGCGGCGGGCGCGCTGCTCAGCCTCGCGGGGTTCGCCGCGGTGGTGTACGCGTTCGACCGGGCCGAGCCGTTCGGGTGGGGGTCGTCGGAGGTGCTCGCGCCGCTGGCGGGCGGGGTGCTGCTGCTGGCGGCGTTCGTCGCGGTCGAGGTGCGCGCGCCCGAGCCGCTGCTGCCGATGCGGGTGCTCGTCCACCGGGTGCGGGCGGGCGCGTTCCTGGCGATCACCCTGATGTTCGTGGCGGTGTTCGGGTTCTACCTGTTCATGAGCTACTACGCGCAAGGCGTGCTCGGCTACTCGCCCGTCGAGACCGGGCTGACGCTGATCATCAACGCGCTGGCGGCGCTGGCCGGGTCGATGCTGGTCGCGGGGAGGCTGCACGGGCGGGTCGCGCCGGGGGTGCTGATCGTGCCGGGCCTGCTGGCGGCGGCGGCCGGGATGCTCCTGCTGACGGGCCTGACGGCGGGCACCGCGGACGTCTTCGTCCGGTACCTGGTGCCGTCGATGGTCCTGACCGGGCTGGGGCTCGGGTGCGTCATCACGCCGACCGCCGCGCTGGCGACCGAGGGGATGCGGGGGCACGACGTCGGGGCCGCGTCGGCGGCGTACAACGCGGCCCAGCAGCTGGGGGCCGCGCTGGGGACGGCGCTGCTGAACACGCTGGCGGCGAGCGCCGGGGCGGCGTACCGCGCCGCGCACCGGGGCGCCGTGCCGGACGCGGCGGTGGTGCACGGCTACACGACGGCGCTGGCCGTCGCGGGGGGTGTGCTGCTGGCCGCGGCGTGCCTGAGCGTGCCGCTCGTCCGGCGCTGATCAGGGGCGGAGGCCCGCGAGGCCGAAGTCCAGGAGGCGTGCGGCCTGGGCGGGGGTGCTCTGCTCGCCCGCCCAGGCCGCCGCCGTCACGAGCGCGAACACGTCCTCGGCGGTGACGTCCGGACGGACGGCGCCGGACGCGCGGGCCCGCGCGACGAGCTCGTCGCCGGCGGCGAGGACGGCCTTGCAGGCGGCGTGCAGCTCGGACGTCTCGTCCTCGACGGCTTCCATGAGGGACGCGCCGAGCCCCCGGTAGCTGGCCGCGTGGTCCATGGCCGCGCGCGCCCAGGCGGCGAGGCCCTCGAAGGGCGGGGCGGCGAGCTGGTCGGCGCCGGTGGCGGCGAGGGCCCGCATCCGGTCGCCCATGAGCGCCTCCAGGAGCGCCCGGCGGTTGGGGAAGTGGCCGTAGAGGGTGCCGTTGGCGACCCCGGCCCGGCGGGCGATCTCCTCCAGGGAGAAGTCGGCCCCGTGCTCGGCGAACGCCGCCCGCGCCTCGGCGAGGAGGCGTTCGCGGTTGCGGCGCGCGTCCGCGCGCATGCGGCGGGGCGGTGGGGCGTGCGCGGTCATGGTCGAAGCCTACGGGTAGCGAAGTCGAGACTGTCTCGATATGTTTCTCGAGACAGTCTCATCTTATGGAGGTGCCATGTCGGCGACACTCGGACCCGTGCTGGTGATCGGGGCCACCGGACGGCAGGGCGGTGCCGCCGCGCGGCACCTGCTGGCCGACGGCCGGGCGGTGCGCGTGCTGGTGCGCGATCCCGCCTCGGCCGCCGCCCGCGCGCTGGCCGCGGCGGGCGCCGAACCGGTCCGGGGCGACCTGGACGACCCGGCGAGCCTCGCGGCGGCGATGGCGGGCGCGCACGGCGCGTTCGTCGTCACGCCGGACGACCGGGACGGCGGGCGCGAGATCCGGCGGGGCCGCGCGGCGGTGGACGCGGCCGCCGAGGCGGGCGTGTCCCACCTGGTGTTCGCATCCGTGGGCGGCGCCGAGCGGAGCACCGGCATCCCCTACTGGGAGAGCAAGTGGGCCATCGAGCAGCACATCGCCGAGGTCGGGACGCCCGCGACCGTCCTGCGGCCCGTACGGTTCATGGAGAACCACACGATCCCCGGGCTGCCGGTCGGCGGCATCACCCCCGGCGGCGTCCTGCGCCACCTGTTCGACCCGGACGTGCCCGTGCAGCTCATCGCCGTGACCGACATCGGCGCCTTCGCCGCCCTCGCGTTCGCCGACCCGGACGAGTACGCCGGCCGGGCCCTCGAACTGGCGGGCGACGAGCTGACGGCCGCGGAGACCGTGGAGCTGATCGGCGAGCGGCTCGGACGCGCGATCACCTACGAGCAGGTCGCGGACGTGGAGAAGGAGCTGGGCCCGGACGCCGTGAAGGCGTTCTCCGCCCAGCGCGGCATCTGGCGGGCGGACATCGCCGACCTGCGGCGGCGCCGCCCCGCCCTGCTGGACTTCCCGGCCTGGCTGGACGGCGGCGGCGCCGAGGCCGTCGCGGCCGTCCTCGACCCCGTGTAGCGCGGAAAGGCTGACGCAGGCTGTCAGGTTTCCAGGGAAGCATGAAGGCATGCGCGAAACGCAAGAAGAACTCGACGGGCTGCAGGCACTGCTCGACTCCTCGCTCTCCCGCTCCACCTCGCACCTCCGCTCAATCGTCGCCGAGCGGACGATGTCCGCGGAGCGGCTCACGCGGGTGCTCACCGGGATGTGCACGCTCGCGCTGTCCACCGTGACCGCGAAGGGCGAACCGCGGATCAGCGCGGTGGACGGGCATTTCCTGCACGGCCGGTGGCACTTCGGGACGGCGCGGGACGCCGCGAAGGCCCGCCACCTCCGGGATCGTCCGGCGGCCAGCGCGGCGCACATGCGCGGTGAGGACCTCGGCGTGTTCACGCACGGCACCGTGGAAATCCTCAACCCGCTGGGCGAGGAGCCCCCGGCGGACTGGCCCTACCTCCTGGCGTACTTCAAGGAGACGTACGGCGACGACGCCTTCGACTGGGAGAACGAGGTCGTCTACTACCGGCTGCACCCGCACTGGATGACCGTCTACGCGCCCGACCCCGCCAAGCTCACCGAAGGGTGACCGGACGCGGACGCGGCCGCGGGGGCGAACCCCGCGGCCGCGTCCGGTCGCCGTGCGTCAGTCCTGGCCCGGCGGGAAGCCCGGGATGCTCGGGCCGCCCGGGGTGGGCTGCGAGGGAGTCGGGTCCGGCTCCTTCGCGATGAAGATCGTGACCGTGTCGCCGGGGGCCACGGTCGCGTTCGCGCCGGGCGACTGCTGGTAGACGAACCCGACCGAGACGGGCTTGTCCGGCGGCGCCACGCCCTCCTGGACCTCGACCTTCAGCCCCAGCTCCTCGAGCTTGGCCTCGGCGGCGCGCTTGCTGCTGTTGAAGAGGTCCGGCATCTTGATCGTGCTCGGGCCGTTCGACACGTACACCGTGACGTCCGACTTCACCGGCGCCTGCGCGCCGGCGGCCGGGTCGGTGCGGATGACGTTGCCGCGCGGCACGTCGTCGCTGTTGGCGACCCGCCGCTCGGGGTCGAGCTGGAGGTCCTTGAGCGCGCTCTCCGCCGCCGACGCCGGCTGCCCGGCCAGGTCGGGGATCGTGACCTGCTTCGGCGGCTCCTTGCCGTCGGAGATGACGAGGTTGACCGTGGAGCCCTCCTCGACCTGCGTGCCGGGCTTCGGGTCCGTCGCCATGACGGCGCCCTTGTCGACGTCGTCGCTGAACTCCTTGGTCGTCTCGCCGACCTTCAGGTTCGCCTTGGTGAGAGCGGCCTGGGCGTCCTCGGCGGACATCCCGACGATGCTCTGCGGCACCGCGACCTGGACCGGCTCCTCCTCGCCGCCACCGCTCATGAACCAGCCGATGAGGGCCGCGCCGCCGATGAACACGACGGCGAGCGCCGCCCACAGGGCGACCTTCTTGCCGGTGCCGCCCCGCTCGCCCCGGTCGTCGTCGTAGTGGACGGGCGGGAGGTACGGGTCGCCGTACCCGTCGTCCACCGGCCGCTGCATCTGGGTGTGCGGCGGACCGGGCGGGTAGGCGCCCATCACCTGGGTGCCCTGCGGCGGCTGCGCCCCCATCATCATGGTGGACGCCGCCGTCGACGCGACGGGCTGACCCTGCAGGACCCGCTGGAGCTCCTGCCGGAACTCCGTCGCGTTCTGGTACCGGTTGTCCGCCTCCTTCGCCATCGCCTTCAGAACGATCGCGTCGGCCCACTGCGGGATCTGCGGGTCGATCTGGGACGGCGGGACGGGCTCCTCCCGCACGTGCTGGTAGGCGATCGCGACCGGGGAGTCGCCGGTGAACGGCGGCCGTCCGGTCAGCAGCTCGTACAGCACGCAGCCGGTGGAGTAGATGTCGCTGCGGGTGTCGACGCGCTCGCCGCGGGCCTGCTCGGGCGACAGGTACTGGGCGGTGCCGATCACCTGGGCGGTCTGCGTCATGGTGGCCGCGGAGTCGGCCATCGCGCGGGCGATGCCGAAGTCCATGACCTTGACCTCGTGGCTGCGGGTCAGCATCACGTTGGCCGGCTTGATGTCGCGGTGCACGATCCCGCCGCGGTGGCTGTAGTCCAGCGCGCGAAGGATCCCGTCGGTCACTTCGAGGGCCTTCTCCGGCACGAGCGCCGTGTTCTCCCGCAGGAGGTCGCGCAGGGTGCTTCCGTCCACGTACTCCATGACGATGTACGGGATCGGGGTGTCGCCGATGACGTCCTCGCCCGTGTCGTACACGGCGATGACCGAGGGGTGGTTCAGGGACGCGGCGGACTGCGCCTCGCGCCGGAACCGGGCCTGGAACGTGGGGTCGCGCGCCAGGTCGGACCGGAGGGTCTTCACGGCGACGGTGCGGTCGAGACGCAGGTCCCGGGCACGGTAGACCTCGGCCATACCGCCACGCCCGATCACCGAATCGAGTTCGTAGCGGCCGCCGAGCAGCCGAGGTTGACTCATATGTGCACTTTCCCTCGTACGTCTACACCTTAGTTCCCCGAACCTAGCCCGCCGCTCTGGGTGGCGGAGGGATCTGGGGTCGGAGTTGACGGACTCGTGGTGACGTCCGTCGGCGACGGTGTCGGCTCGGTGTCGGTGGGAGTCGCACCGGGCGTCGTGGTGGTCGGCTTGCTGGTCGGTGACGCGCCGCCCGCGCCCGGGGTCGACCGGGACGGCGCAGGCGTCGTCGGACGGATCCTATGCGTCTCGTGTCGGTTCGTGACAGTGGGCACGGGTCTGCGGTCCTCGGTCGTCGGCTGGGGGGTCGTCGGCGTCGGGACGGCGGACGGTTCGACCTCGTCCTCGCCGGCCGGGACGAACGTCGACGTCTCGGACGGGGAGCGCCCGTCCCCGGCGGAGTCGGCGCCGCGGCCGATCCAGAACGTGCCGAGCACGACGGCGCCGACGAGGAGCACGGCGGCGATCGAGCTGAACGCCAGTGCCGTGCGACGCTGCCCGGGCACTGTCCCGTCGGAGAGGTTATCTGGACCACCGCGAGGGTCAAATCCCGACATAGGTGCCGTATGGCGCTTCGGGGTCGCGGTCGGGCGCCCGCGTGCGGGGCCTCCGCGCCGCGCACGGGCCGGTCCGCGCGCGCGGGAGCCGCGCCGCTTCCCGCCCGTCCGGGACGCCCTGCGCCCGCCGGACGCCACGGGGGTCTCGGGCGTCCCGCGGTTCCCGGGCGCCGCGGACGCGGCGGACGCGGCGGACGTCCGGGCGGCCGGGGCCGTGCCGAACACGCTGGTGGCGCCGTCGGGGCGGGGAGCGCCGGCCGCCCCCGCCGTCCTGGTCGCCCCGGTCGCCCCGGTCGTCCCGGGCGTCGCGGGGGCGCCCGGCATTCCGGGCAGGTCGGTGCGGAGGGTCCGCCCGGTGCTGAGCGACGCCCGGATCCGCAGCGCCCGGTCCGCGACCGCCGTCGCGCTCGGCGGCCGCTCCTCCGGGTGCTTCGCCAGCATCTCCATGATGAGCGCGCGCGCCGGCTCCGGGACGCGCGCGGGCAGCGGCCGGGGCGCGTCCCGGACGTGCTTCAGCGCGACCTCGACCGGCGTGGCGCCGTCGAACGGCGGCGCCCCCACCAGGCACTCGTACGCCACCACGCCCAGCGAGTACAGGTCGGCGGCCGGGGTCAGCTCGCCCGCCGACGCCTGCTCCGGCGAGATGTAGTGCGCGGTGCCCATGACCATGCCGGTCTGCGTCTGCGACGCCTCCGCGAGCCGCCGCGCGATCCCGAAGTCGGTCAGCTTCAGCTCCCCGCGCGGGGAGACCATCAGGTTCGCCGGCTTCACGTCGCGGTGCACGATGTCCGCGTCGTGCGCCGCCGCGAGCGCCCGTCCCGCCTGCACCAGCAGGTCGAGGACGGCCTCCAGCGGGAGCCCGCCGTCCCGGGCGAGGATCTCGTCGAGCGGCTCGCCCTGCACCAGCTCCATCACCAGGTACGTGCGGCCGTGCTGGTGGCCGAAGTCGAACGCCTGCGCGATCCCGTCGTGCCGCAGCGCCGCGGCGAACCGCCCCTCGGCCTCGAACCGCCACCGGGCCCGCGCGTCGTCGTCCAGCTCGACGCGCAGCAGCTTCACCGCGACGTCCCGGCCGAGCTGCTCGTCCCGGGCGCGCCAGACCTCGCCCATCCCGCCGGTCGCCAGCCGCTCCAGCAGCCGGTACCGGTCGTTCAGGACGAGGCCCGCGCTCACTGCTTCAGCACCTGCGCCATGATCTGCGCGGCGATCGGCCCGGCGGCGGTGCCGCCGGAGCCGGCGCCCTCGGTCATGACGGCGAACGCGTACTTCGGGTCCTCCATGGGGCTGAACCCGACGAACCAGCGGGCGTTGGGGAAGGGGGTCTGCTCGGCGGTACCGGTCTTACCGGCGATGTTGCGGCCCTGCAGGTTCGTCGCGGTGCCCTCGGTGACGACGCCGCGCATCCAGTCCTGCAGCTCCTTCGCGTCGTCCTTCGACATCGGCTTCTTGTACTCCTGCGGGTCGGCGCTGTAGACCTCGCTCTGGTCCTGCGCGCGGCCCTTCTCCACCAGGTACGGCTTCATGATGACGCCGTCGTTGGCGACCGCGGCCGCGACCATCGCCATCTGCAGCGGCGTGGACCGCACGTTCTCCTGCCCGATGCCGGAGCGGGCCGTCGCGTCCTGCCCGGTCTTGATGACGTTGCCCTCGGCGTCGGTGACCTCCACCGGGACCGAGCTCTCGGCGGCGAAGAAGTTCGGCTCGACCTCGACCCGGTCGCCGAACCCGAACTTCTCGCTGCCGTCGTGCAGCTTCTGGATGGTGAGCTCCATCGCCATCCGGCCGAACGAGCTGTTGCAGGACTCGACGAACGCGGCCCGCAGCGGCGCGCGGCCGCCGCAGGCGCCGTGCTCGTGGGAGTCCGGCAGCGGGATGTTCGACTCCGGCAGGATCAGGTCGCTCGTGTCGACGGGGGTGTTCCTGTCCATCCCGTCCGCCAGGCCCAGCGCCGCCATCAGGACCTTGAACGACGAACCGGGCGGGAACGTCTGGCTGATCGCGTTGTCGACCAGCGGCCGCTGGACGCCCTCGCCCTTCGCGAGCTGCTCCAGCCGCTTCGCGCCCTCGTCCGAGCGCGGGTCGTTCGCCACCTCGTTCGGGTCGAACGACGGGAACGACGCCGCCACCTTGATCGCGCCCGTCTCCACGTCCATGACGACCGCGCCGCCGCGGCGGCCCGGCGCCGTCGCCCGCTTCAGCTGCTCGTAGGCGGTGCGCTGCGCCCGCGGGTCGATCGACAGCTCCAGGTCGGCGCCCTCGGCCTCCTTGCCGATGAACGTGTCGAACCAGCGCTGGTTCGTGATCCTGCTGTCGTCGCCGGACAGCAGCGCCGAGTACGCGTTCTCCACCCCCGTGGCGCCGCCGCGGAAGTAGCCGGTGACCGGCGCGAAGATGGCCCCGTCCTTGTAGACGCGGCCGTACTCCTCCTCGTCGATCTCCTTGGACGACACCAGCACCTCGCCGCCCGCGCTGATCTGCCCGCGCGGCGTCTTGAAGATGTCGGAGTACAGGCGCGGGTTGTTCGCGTCGGTGCGCAGATCCTCGGCCTGGCTGCCCTGCATGTAGTTGACCTGCGCCATCAGGCCGAAGATCAGCAGCAACGCGAAGATCGCCACGCGCCGGATCGGCTTGTCCATGTTCATGGGAGGCGGATCACCTCGTGCTCACGATCTGGGTCATGCCCTCGTCCTGGATCGCCTGCGGGGCGGGCTTGCGGGCGTCATGGCTCATCCGTACCAGGATCGCGATCAGGATCCAGTTCGCCATCAGCGACGAACCGCCCTGCGACAGGAACGGCGTCGTCAGACCCGTCAGCGGGATCAGCTTCGTGACACCCCCGACGATGACGAACACCTGGAGCGCGAGGACGAACGACACGCCGCCCGCGAACATCTTCAGGTACGGGTCCCGCGCCGCGACGGCCGTCTTCATGCCGCGCTGCACGATCAACCCGTAGATGAGCAGGATCGCCATCAGCCCCGTCAGGCCCAGCTCCTCGCCGAGCGAGTCGATGATGAAGTCGCTGAACGACAGCGGCGTCCGCCACGGCTCGCCCTGGCCGAGGCCCGTGCCGAGCACGCCGCCCTCGCCGAGCGCGAACAGGCCCATCATCAGCTGCCGGCTGTCGGCGTAGGCGCCGCCCAGCTCGCCGCAGGCGGCGAAGCCCGGCGAGACGGCGCCCTCGGTCTTGAACTTCTGGTAGATCTCGGTGTTCGGGTTGACCGGGACGACCTCGCCGCTGTCCAGCATGCAGCCGCCGTCGAAGTACGGCTGCGGGTTCTGCCAGATGCTGATGCGCTGGTCGACGTGGCCCATGAACGGCAGCTGCATCGCGACGAACACGCCGACCACCAGCAGCCCGACACCGATCACGATCCACGAGAACCGCTGCGTCGCGATGTACAGCATCGACACGAACAGGCCGAAGTACAGCAGCGCGGTGCCGAGGTCCTTCTGCAGGAACAGGACGCCCAGGCAGAAGAACCAGATCACCATGACCGGCCCGAGGTCGCGGGCGCGGGGCAGGCTGAACGGGCCGATCTTCTTGCCGATCAGCGACATCGCCTGCCGCTTGTTCACCAGGTAGCCCGCGAAGAACGCCACCAGCATCAGCTTCGCGAACTCGCCCGGCTGGACCGACATCGGCCCGACCTTGATCCACACCCGGGCGCCGTTGAGCTCCATGCCCAGGCCCGGCATGATCGGCAGAAGCAGCAGGATGATCGCGCCGAGGCCGATCAGGTACGTGTAGCGCTGCGCCGTCTTCGGCGTGAACGACAGCGGGGCGTCCGACTTCTGCGTGTCCCGCATGATGAGGATCGCCGCGACGAACATCGCGATCCCGACGAACGTCCACATCAGCTGGCCGGGCGCGTCGGCCTCGTCCTTCAGCACCTCGCCGCCGGCCCGCGCCGCGGCCTTCCAGTCGGCGCTGGTCTCCAGGTCGAGCCGGTAGATCATCGCGAGGCCGAGGCCGTTCAGCGCCACCGCCAGCGGCAGCAGCAGCGGGTCGGCGTACGGCGCGAACTTCATCTGCACGAAGTACGCCGCGACCGCCAGCACCGCGAGCCCGCCGCCGTACCCGAACAGCCCCGCCGGGATGCTGCCGTCCCGCGCGAGGCCGACCTCCGCGAACGCCGACAGCGTCAGGACCATCGCGAAGACGAGCAGCACCAGGGACGCGGCGTTCCGCCGCTGGTACGGCAGCCGCGCCCTGATCTGCTCCCCGAGCGAACTCACCTGGGCGTCCCCCCATCGGACGGACAGCCCTCGATGTTCGAGTCGCCCGCCTTGCAGGCGTCCCGGTTGTCGCCCAGCTCCTGGAGCTTCGCCTGCGCCTCCTGCCGGCCGGCGAACACCAGCTTGTTCTCGGTCACCGCCGCGGCGTCCTCCATGGGGAGCTCGCTCACCCGGATCTCACTGCCGGTGATCTTCGTCTGCTCGCAGTTCTGCTGGCCGGCGCCCTTCACGATGACGACGTTGCCCTTCTCCGCGGTCACCACGTACTTGCAGACGCTCTGCTGGAGCTTCTCCAGGGCCGCCGGGCCCTCCACGGTGTAGGTCTCCTCCACCTGCTGGCGCTGCGCCTGCGGCAGGTCCTCCAGCAGGATCGGCGGGTTCGGCTGCTCTTTCGCGGCGGCCTTGCGCGACAGGTCGAGCCCCGGCACGTCCTGCGGCGTGCCCCGGAACAGGACGACCCGTCCGTTCTCGGCGCCGATGTAGTAGCCGCTCTTCACGTTCTGCAGCAGCACGAAGCCGCCGGCGCCGATCCCGAGGACCACGACGCCCGCGACCACCAGCAGCCACGCCCACTTGCGGACGCCGCCGCCCTTCCGCTCCTTCGCCGGAGCGGGCTGCGGCATCCCGCCCGGGGGCGGCATCTGGTCGGGCCTGTGGTCGGGCAGGGGCTCGCCGGCCGGCTCGGCCGCCGCCATCGGCGGCGGCATCTCGTCCACCGCCACCGGCGGCTGCGGCCGCGTGTCGCGGAGCTGCGCGGCCCGCCCCGCGGGCGTGTCCGCGGGCCCCGCCGGCATCGTCGTCCCCGGGCCGCCGGGCGGCTCCGGCGGCGACGCGGTCGCCGCCGCCCCGACCGCCTGCCCGGGCCCGCCCGTCGGGGGCTGCCGGTCCAGGTCGACGACGTCCGCCACCACGCACGTGATGTTGTCCGGGCCGCCGCCCCGGTTCGCGAGGTCGATGAGTTGCCGGACGGCCTGCTCCGGCTCGTCCACGTCCGTCAGGACCTGGAAGATGGTCTCCGCGGTCACGACGCCCGACAGGCCGTCCGAGCACAGCAGGTACCGGTCGCCGACCTGCGCCTCGCGCAGCGACAGGTCCGGGTCGACCTCGCCGCGCCCGTCCAGCGCGCGCAGCAGCAGCGACCGCTGCGGGTGCGACGCGGCCTCGTCCGGGCTGATGCGCCCCTCGTCCACCAGGGACTGGACGAGCGTGTGGTCGTGCGTGATCTGGAACAGGCTGCCGTCGCGCAGCAGGTAGGCCCGCGAGTCGCCGATGTGGACGAGCGCCACCTGGTCGCCCGCCCACAGCATCGCCGTCAGCGTCGTGCCCATGCCCTGCAGCGCGGGATCGGATTCCACGATCCGGTGCAGGTTGTCGTTCGCGGCTTTGACCGTGTGCTCGAGCGCCGCCAGCAGCTCGTTCGCCGGCAGGTCCTTGTCGAGTCGGCGCAGCGCCTCGATGGCCGCGGCGCTGGCGATCTCCCCGCCGACGTGCCCGCCCATCCCGTCGGCCACGGCGAGCAGGTGCGCGCCCGCGTACGCCGAGTCCTCGTTGCCCTCGCGCAGCATGCCGACGTCGGAGCGCGCGGCGTAGCGGATTCCCAGAGTCATTTGCGCAGCTCGATCACGGTCTTGCCGATACGGACCGGAACGCCCGGCGGCACCGGCATGGGCCGGCTCACCTTCGTGCGTCCGAGGTAAGTCCCATTGGTCGAACCGAGATCTTCCACGATCCACTGACCGTCCTGGGCGTAAATCCGTGCATGTCGGCTCGAAGCGTAGTCGTCGGTCACGACCAGTGTGGAGTCATTCGCCCGGCCGATGGTGATGGGCACCCCGGTGAGGTCGATGACGGTGCCCGCCCGTTCGCCCTGCACGACGACGAGCTTCGTCGGCGCGCCCTGCTGGGCGCCGCCGGGCGCCGGCGGCGGCTGCGGTGCGCGCGGCGGGCGCGCCGCCGCCTTCTGCGGTCGCGGCGCCGACGCGCGCGAGGCCGCGCGTGTCGCGGCCTTCGAGCCGAACAGGTCGGCCCTGATCACACCGACGGCCGCGATGACGAAGAGCCAGAGCACCGCGAGGAACGCCAGCTTGATCAGCGTGAGGGTGAATGGGGACATCGGAGTCGGGGTTACTCCCTATCGCGGCGGAACACGAGTGTGGTCCGGCCCATCGTGACCCGGGACCCGTCGACCAGCGTCACCCGCCGGATCGGCTGGCCGTTCACGAAAGAGCCGTTGGTCGACCCTAGATCCACGAGCACGATTTCGGGACCTTCTACGCGGATCTCGGCATGGTGCCGTGATACGCCCGGATCGACAAGGCGCAGATCGCAGTCGGTGCCACGGCCGAGCAGGGTCACGGGCGTGTTGATCTCGTACGTCCGCTGGGTGGCGTCGGCCCCCTCCACCGCCGTCGTCACCAGCAGCCGCGGGTGCCCGCCGAAGGCCCCGCCGCCGCTCTGCGGCATATTGCTCGCCGAAGGGCGGATCTCCCCGCCCTCGACGGTCGAGCCCCTGATCACGCCCGACCTGATCCGGAACATGCCCGTGGCCAGATCGTCAGTGTTCTCGAACCGGACGCGCACCGGACCCACGAAGGAGTACCCCTGCTCCTTCGCGTACTCCCGGGCCAGGTTCGCCAGCTCCTGGCTCAGACTGTCCGCGTAGACCTGCAGCCGCTGCCCGTCCTGCTGAGAGATATCGACGACGAAGTCGTTCGGAACCAGCGTGCGGCCCTGTGCCACGATCGCCGCCCGATCGTCCATCTCGCGCTGCACAGCACTGGCCACCTCGACCGGCTGCAGCTCAGACTTGAAGGCACGGGCGAAGGCCCCTTCGACCATGCCCTCGAGCCGTCGCTCGAAGCGCTGAATGACGCCCACGGGCACCTCCCTTCCCCACTGGTAGACGATCGTATCGGTGCAAAGGTTCGTTCGAAGTATCGAGTTGCCGGACCACTGCTCCGTACGTGCTAGCCTTTTCGAGCACCCGGAGACGGGACGACACTCGCGGGCGAGTGGCGGAACGGCAGACGCGCACGGTTCAGGTCCGTGTGTCCGAGAGGATGTGAGGGTTCAAATCCCTCCTCGCCCACTCGAAGACTGGAAGCAGTGTGGTTGAGGGCCTTCGGCCCTCTTCCCCACTGCTTCTCGTCATTTTACCCGGGGGGCGACCCCCGGACCCCCGATGTGGGGGGCTTCGCCCCCCACGCCCCCCGGCACTCGTTGGGTGCGGGAATCGGAGATCGCGCCGGGTGCGGGGGTCGGGGATCGCGTTGGGGCGTTCGGGTCAGGACATCGCGGCGGTCAGTTCGGCGAGCACCTCCGATGCGGTGGCCGGGTCGAGGTCGCCGAAGGGGTGCTCGACGTACGGAATCGCCCTGGAGTCGTTCGGCGTGTGGTCGTCCAGCCAGATCTCCTTCGTGAACGCGTCGAATTCGTCGATGGCGATCGGGGGGTTCAGGCTGATGTTGAGGGAACGGCCGCCCGGGACCGCTCGATAGAAGGCGTGCTGGAGTCCCGCGTCCATGGGAGCGGTGCGATGCCAGCCGAGCCGGTCCAGCGTGCGCGTGGCGAACGTCCTGCCCTGGAAGCGCTCCAGGCGGCGTGCGGCGCGCTCGGCGTCGGTCAGGGTGTGGACGGTGCGCTCCAGCTGCGGGAACGGTTGCAGGATCTCGTACTCGGAGAAGAGCGCCGACCACGCCTCCAGTGACCCGTCCAGGTCGACGGGGTGCGGGATGCCGATGGCGGCGGAATCCGGGACGGTCAGGACGTCGTCGGCGGCGTCGGCGAACGTGCCGTCCTCGGCGACGCGGAACGCGGCGGCCTTGCCCCCGTCCTCGGCGACCCAGACCAGCCGCCGCACGATGTGGCCGATCAGGGGGTGCTCGACGAGCAGGCGCCGGAAGTCGCCGACCGGCCAGCGGCGCCGCGTGAGCATCGACCTCTCCAGGCGGTGGATCTGGTCGGCGGCCACCATCCGCACGTCCTTCTTCAGGGCGGCGAACCGCTTGTAGGCGGCGGGCGCCATCTCGGGGTCGTCCTTGGCGCCCGGTTTGGGGAGGGCCTTGCGGGCGGCGCCGTCCTCGTCCCGCACCAGCGGCCGGAGGTTCTCGTCGAAGCCGACGTGGAAGCGGCGCCGCCCGTAGTCCAGGACGAGCCCGCCGGAGGCGTCCAGGCCGAAGTCGGGGACGAGCCGGTCGGCCAGTTGCTCGGAGGTGAGCCCCAGCCCGTCCGCGACCTTCCTGATCTTGTCTCGGGCGTGGTCCCGGAGAGCCTCGAACTTCACCTTCTGCGCGATGCCGTGCAGGTGCATCAGCGCGACGTCCGTGCCGATCCCCGCCAGGATCTCCAGCCCGGCCACGGCCTTGTGGTGACCGTTCCGGCCCGGCCAGGCGCGGATGACCGGGGTGAGCCTGCGGACCGTCTCGTCGTCGCCGAGCCAGGCGAGCTGCGCCAGCGCCCAGTTGTCCTTGGCGGGTGCCCCGCTCTGCTCCCACAACTGGAACAGCGCCCACCCGAACTCGGCCAGCGACCCCGGATCGCACAGCTCCCGGACCACGTCCACGCCCGCGTAGACCGCCCCGGGTGCGGACATGGCCAGCATCGTCAGCACGTGGCCCGCCGCGTCGGCCGGGAGCGCATCCCGCCTGCCGCGCAACCGGATCTGCGGCAGCGAGTGCGGACTCGCCCACGTGCCCACGGACGGCATGCGGGCCGGCAGCCGCTCCAGTCCGTCCACCGTCACCAGCGCCTCGACGGCACGCGCGGCCTCGTCACCGTGTGCCCGCGCCGCCGCATCGGCGATCTCTTCGACCGGGTACTTGCGGGCCAGCAGCCGCAGCGCTTCCTCGGCGTCCCCCCGCCGCGCGCCGGGACGACCCACCGCATCCGGGACCAGCAGCGGCACCGCATCCAGGCCATGCCGGTCGAACCAGGCCAGCGCCGCCTCCCGCCGCTCCTCGCTCGGCCGGGGCAGGTACCCGGCCATCAACCGCGCCGCGCCGACGTCCAGGAACGGCATCAGCACATCGGCGTACTCGACCGGATCGAACTTGGTCGCCGCCATCGCGGTGGGCAGCGCCTCAAGCCCGAACCGCGCCGCCAACTGCCGTACACAGCTGATCGCGGCACGTCCCTTCGGCTCCCGCATGGCCGGCAGCGACCGGACCTTGTCCTCGGAGCAGTGGATGACCACGGCTTGCAACGGGGAGTACAAGATGTACCCCTTGGCGATCGCATCGTCGGCGAGCTCGTCCCAGCTCCACCCTTCCGGCTTGTGATCCGACTGGGGCTGCGCCCAGCGGTCCCGCTCGCCGGGCGCCCAGCGCATCGCGGGCCCGGCCGGGGTGAGCCTCGGCACCACGTCCGGCTTGGTGGTGCGCGCCCACGGCGGGTCGACCAGGAGCGGCGGCAGCGCGTCCGCCGGGGCGTCCGGCAGCCTGTCGTCGCCGTCGAGCAGCCCGTCGATGACCGCGCGTACCTCGGGCGCCAGGCCGGGCAGGGCCTCGGCCGCCAGGTCGCGGTTGGCCTCGACGTGCTCGGCGAGCAGCCTGCCGAGCTGCGGCGAACCGGACGCGGCCGGTGCCAGCAGGCGCAGCGCTCGGACGGGGAAGCGCCGCACCGCGTCGAGCAGCGCGGGCAGAACGATCTTGCGTCCGGTATGGTCCACCAGGTCGGCACGCTCCACCAGACCCTGGAACGCCGCCTCGCCCGGCAGGACCGCCAGCATCTCCGGGACGCTCTTGCGGACGGTGTCCTTGCCGGGGTCGAGGTCGAGCGCCTCGAGGAACAGCGGCGTGATGGCGTCCCCGGCCCCGTCCACCATGGTGATCACGACCGACCGGTCCCAGGACCACAGCAGGCTCCTGTCCGCCTGGATCGCCCCCACGGCCATATCGACGTGCCGGGACGACCCCAGCGACGCGAAGAGCATCCTCCAGAAGCCCCAGCCGCCGTCGTAATGCCGGGTCGCCGCGAAGCAGTCCTCCACCCAGTCGTGCCGGTCGGGCACCATGAAGGAGACCGCCACCCGCTTCGTCGGGGCACGGCGATGCTCCGCCAGACGCTCCACCGCCTCCCGGTACTCCTCGTCGGAGGCGACCGCCAGCAGGCCGCGCAGCCGCGCACCGGTCTGCGGCAGCCCGGTCGACCCGACCGTGCGACTGCCGACCTCCATCCGGTCATCGATGGAGGCGATCCCGTGGTCGCCCCAGTGAAGCCCGCTGAGCTCGGCGAACGCGCAGGCGGCGAAGGCCGGCCCGTGCTCGCTCACCCAGGCGTCCGCCAGCGGCTTCGCGATCGTTCCCCCGGCCAGGTGGGAAGTCCCGCCCGTCGCGTGGGTCAGCAGGGCGGCGACCTGGGTGCGGAGCTTCGGGAGCAGCGCGTACAGGACGTCGCCGGGGCAGGCGGTCGCGTTGAAGTCGCGGTGGCCGACGATCGCGGTGTGCGGGTCGAGTCCGTAGACGTCGCACAGCCACGCGCACGTCTCGACGAGCCGGGCCCACAGGGCGTCGGTGGGCTCGGCGGTCATGTAGGTGCCCTCGTTCTCGATGCCGATCGTGTGCTCGTTGTGGCCGAGGGTGTGGGCGCCCATCACGTGCTTGCGGGCCCGGATCGCGTCGAGGCTGCGGTTGCGGCCCTCCATGAGGTGGCCGCCGCGGCCGATGGTGAGCTGCTGGCCGGTGTCGTCCCAGCCGTTGGAGTCCATGTGGAAGTCCTGGATGGACCGGGACAGCGCGAACGCGTGCTCCAGCGAGTGGTCCGCGGAGTTCGGCGTGGCGGTGTGGTGGACGACGATGCGGTCGGGGGCGCGGTCGAGGACGGTCGCGGCGGTCTTGGGAGCGCGGGCCCGCCAGTCGGCGCGGGTGTAGAGGCGGGGGGCGGTCCGAGCCGACGCGGACGGGAGCGGGCCGAGCAGTGCGCCGCCCATCGCCGCCGCGGTGCCGCCGATGAGGCGGCGGCGGGTGAGGTGGTGCGAGGACATGGTTTCCCTCCGGTGTGATCACGTCGGACGATAACGGGAAACGCCCTCCGTTTCACGGGTGCGCGTAGGCGCCGGCGGCGGCGGCGCGGGCGGCGGCGTCCGCGCTCCGGTCGGCGACGGCGTCGTCGAGCGGGTCGCCGGTGACGAGGAAGCGGTAGTACAGCGGGGCGGAGACGGCGCGGACGACCTCGGCGGCGTCGGTGCCCGCGGGGACCTCGCCGCGCGCGGCGGCCTGCTCGACGACCGGGGCCCATTCGGCGATGCGGGCGGCGTAGAAGCGGTGCAGGGCCTCGGCGGTGCGCTCGTCGTGGGTCGCGGCGGCGATCACCGCCTTGAACAGCGCGCCCTGGCGGGGGTCGGTGAGGGTGCCCGCGACGAGCCGGGCGTTGGCGCGCAGGTCGTCCGCGAGGGCGCCGGTCTCGGTGCGCGGGACGGACTGCTCGGCCATGTCGGCGAGGAGGTCGGCGACCAGGTTCTGCGGGGTGCCCCAGCGGCGGTAGACGGTCGTCTTGCCGACGTCGGCGCGGCGGGCGATGTCGGCGAGGTCCACGCCCGCGAAACCGCATTCGATCAGCGCGTCCTCGGCGGCGCGGAGGACGGCGGCGCGGATGCGGGCGGTGCGCCCGCCGGGGCGGACGGTGCCGGGACTCCCATCGGTCATAACGGAACTCCAGTTTCATTAGTGGCGATGCCCGTGTTACGGTCACCCTCATCTTAACGGGACTCCAGACCCGTTAGCTTGTGAAGGGGATTGCTCATGACCGCGTTCGCCACGGCCGCACCGGAGGACGTCCCGTCCCGGTCGCGGATGACCGGCCGGGAACGGCTGCTGCTCACACTCCTGCTCGGCGCCCAGTTCATGGTCGCCGTGGACTTCTCGATCCTGAACGTCGCGCTGCCCGAGGTCGGCGCGGGCCTCGGGTTCTCGCTCGCGAACCTCCCGTGGATCGCCACCACGTTCGCGCTCGCCGCCGCCGGGTTCACGCTGCTGTTCGGCCGGGTGGCCGACCTCGTGGGACGCAAGCGGCTGTTCGTCGGCGGCATGGCCGTGCTCGGCGCGGCCTCGCTGCTGGGCGGGCTGGCGACCGGCCCGGAGGTCCTGCTGGCCGCCCGGGTGCTGCAAGGGCTGGCGACCGCCGCGGTCACCCCGGCCGGGCTCGCGCTGCTGACGACCGCGTTCCGGGAGGGGCCGCTGCGCGAGCGGGCGCTGGGCCTCAACGGGGCGCTGATGTCGGCCGGGTTCACCGCGGGCGCGATCTTGGGCGGCCTGCTGACGAGCCTGCTGTCGTGGCGCTGGGCGTTCCTGATCAACGTGCCGGTCGCGGCCCTGGTCGTCGCGCTGGCGCCGCGGGTGATCGGCGAGGACCGGCCCGGCGCGCGGCCCCGGCTGGACGTGCCGGGCGCCGTGACCGTCACGGGCGGGCTGCTGCTGGTGGTGTTCGGCCTCACCCGCGCCGGCGAGCACGGCTGGACGGCTCCGGCGACGCCGCTCGCGCTGGCCGCCGGGGCCCTGCTGCTCGCCGCGTTCTGGTTCGTCGAGCGCCGCGCGGCCGAACCGCTCGTCCCGACGAGCCTGCTGAAGCGCCGCAGCGTCGTGTGGGGCAACGTCGCGGGGCTGGTCGCGTTCGTCACCGAGACGTCGCTGGTCTTCCTCCTCACCCTCTACCTGCAGAAGGTCCTGGACTACTCGCCGCTGGCCACCGGCCTGGCGTTCGGGGTGCTGGGGCTCGGCACCGTGCTGGGCGGGACGCTCGGCGGCCGGGCGGTCGGACGGTTCGGCGCCCGCGCGACCATCGCGGGCGGCGGGCTCGTGCAGGCGGCGGCGACGCTGGCGCTCGTCGCGCTGGGCGCGTCCGGCGGCTGGATCTGGCTGCTGCTCGCCGGCACGTTCGTCGGCGGGGTCGGCAACATGCTGGTGATCGTCGCTTTCATGGTGACGGCGACGTCCGGGCTGCCGGACGCCGAGCAGGGGCGGGCCACCGGCATCGCCACGATGAGCCAGCAGATCGGCATCACCATGGGCACCCCGGTGATGGGCGCGGTCGCGGCGGCCGCGATGGCCGGGGGCGCCGGGGCGGACGCGGTGCTGTCGGGGGTGCGGGTCGCGATCGGCGTCAACGCCGCCCTGGTGGTCGCCGGGTCGCTCCTGGCCGCGGCCTTCCTCGGACGCGCCCGCGGGCCCGCGCGGGGATCCGCCGGCTGACCGCGGCGGGGTGGCCACGAGCGGCCGCTCCGTGGTGCGGGGCCCGCGCGGAACATACGATCGCCGCGTGCGGGGCGCGTTCGCCAGGGAAGCGGCCCACTTCGGGCGCCGCCACCGCGCCCTGCTCGCGGTGTTCGCGGTGGTCCTCGCCGGCACGGTGGCGTACCGGATCGCGAGCGGGCCGAACGAGGTCGACTGGCTCCCGGCGGACGCCGGCCGGGACTGGTTCGCGGTGTGCGAGGGCACGGCGTTCACCCGGGCGGCCCCCTACGCGGGCCCGGGCCCGCACCCGGTCAAGATCTTCGGCGCGCCGAGTCCGGGGAGCGGCGGCGAGCAGGACCCGGACAAGCCGCCCGCGTCGTGGGATCCCCGGCGCGCCGACCAGGTGCAGCTCGTCGCGTGCGCCGAGCTCGTCGAGGGCGGGACCGAGGGCAGGGTCGAGTGCCCCCGGTACGCCGAACGGTACCCGCTCGACCCCAGCGGCTCGCCCCCGGAACCGGCCGGTTACGTCAGCCTCATGGAGAAGCGGTACGAGGTGCGCCTCTACGAGGCCCGGACGGGCGAGGAGGTCGCGTCGTGGGAGGTCCTCGGCGAGGACCGGTCCTGCCCGGTGTCGGCGTACGGCGCCGTGCTGTTCTCGGGCATCCTGCCGTCGCAGTGGAAGCGCCTCCTGCACGAGCATGTCGAGGGACGCGCGGACTGAGCCGTCCGCTCAGCGCGTCCAGTCGCGGGGGCGGCGCGGCGCCCGGACGGCGCGCCGGAGCAGGACGGCCGCGGCGGCGAGCACGCACCCCGCGGGCACCCAGCCGACCGGGGTGCCGGTGACGGCGAACTTGACGAAGACGAGCGCCGCCGTGCCGAGCGCGGCGAGGGCGGTCGCCCACCAGACCCGCCGGTCGCGCCGGACGAGCCGGGCCAGCACCAGCGCGGTCACCGCGGTGAGCCCGAGCGCCCGCATCAGGGCGGGCAGCGTCAGGGCGTGGTCGCCGGGCGCACCCCAGACCAGGGCGGTCACGGCGAGCATGGCGCCGAGCGCGGCGGCGAGGGCGAGCAGGGCGCGGACCGGGCTCAACACGTCCCCTCGATGAGGCACGGCGGCAGGCTGAACGTGGGGACCGGCGGGGTGAACGAGAACACCGGCCCGGGCCACCGGGAGGGCGCCGCGGGCGCGGGCGGGACGGACGGCACCGGGGCGGACGCCGCCGGGGTCGGGCGGGGCGCGCTCGGCGGCACCGCCTCCGGGCCCGTCCCGCAGCCGCGCACCTGGCTGAGCGGCAGCGCCACGCACAGCGCCGCGATGCCGAGCGCGGCGGGCCGGTGCCAGCGCGGCGGCTCGCGCTCGGCGGCGTCCAGGACGTCCGGGGAGGCGAGCAGCTCCTCGGCCCGGTCCGCGCGGAGCCGCCGGGCCGGGTCCTTCTCCAGCAGCCCCATGACGACGCCGGCGAGCCCGGGCGGGCCGGGCGGCGGGTCCGGCCGGTCGGTGAGGACGGCGCCGAACGAGGCCATCGCGCTCTCCCGCCGGAACGGCGCCCGGCCGGTCAGCGCGGCGTACAGGGTGACGCCGAGGGAGAACAGGTCGGAGGCGGGCGCGGCGCGGCCGTGCCCGCGCATGCGCTCGGGCGCGACGTAGCCGGGCGTGCCGATGGGCAGGCCGGTGCGGGTCAGCCGCTCCGCGTCGTCCGTGCCGGCGATACCGAAGTCGGCCAGCACGACCCGTCCGTCATCGCACAGGAACACGTTCGCGGGCTTGACGTCGCGGTGCACCACGCCCTGTGCGTGGGCGGCGCGGAGGGCCCGCAGGACCGCCAGGGACACCTCCCGGACGCGCTCGGGCGGCAGCGGGCCGCGGTCGCGGATCTCCCGGTCGAGGGCCCGGCCGGACAGCAGCTCCATCACGATCCACGGTCGGCCGTCCTCGGTCAGGACGTCGTGGACGCGGACGATCCCGGGGTGCCGCAGCCGCGCCGCCGCGCGCGCCTCGCGCACCGCGCGCTCGACGAGCCGGCGGCGCCGGGCGTCGTCCGCGCCGTCCGGCAGCAGCAGCTCCTTCACCGCGACGTCGCGGCGCATCGTCTCGTCGCGGGCCCGCCAGACCGCGCCCATGCCGCCCCGGCCGAGTTCGGCGGTGAGCCGGTAGCGGCCGCGCAGCAGCGTCATCGCCGCCTCCGCAGCTCGGCGAGCACCGCGCGGGCGGCGTCCTCGGCCGCGCGCCGGGCGTCCGGCGCCCCGGCCCCGCCCCGGTGCAGGACGCCGACCACCAGGTTGGCGTCCCGCATGATGACCTCCGCCTCGTCCACCTCGTCCGCCCCGCCCGTGCCGGCCGCGCGCACCTCGCGGACGAACGCGTCGTCGGCGAGGCCGCCGAGGGGGCGGGGGCGGCGGGCGCGGTACCGGTCGGTGACGAGGGACGGCCGGTCCGCGTCGGCCTCCGTGATGTCGAACGGGTAGCGCTCGTCCTCCTCGACGTTGTGGACGCTCAGGAAGCGCAGCCACCGGTGCGCCTCCCGGACGGACGCGTGCCGCGGCCCGACCGGGCGGCCGTAGGCGCCGACGTAGCCCTCGAACCAGCGCAGGACGACGTCGCCGCCGTCGCATTCGCGCAGGTCCTCGTTGTCGAGGGCGGGCTGGGCCGCCGCGAAGCGCAGCGCCCCGGCCTGCATCGGGCACGGCCGGAAGCCGGGCGGGTAGCGCGCCTCGCCGCGCGGCCCGGTGACGTACGCGGGCAGCAGGAAGACCGCCGCGGGCACGGCGACGGCCGCCAGCCACGACACCTCCAGGACGGGGGCGCCGCGCCCCGGGCGCCGCTTCCGGCCGGCGGCGACCGCGCGCAGCGCCGCCGCGGCCCGCTCGGCGTCCGGCCGGGCGGCCGGGTCCTTGCGCAGCAGCCCGGCGAGCAGCGGCCGCAGCGGGCCCGCGCGGCGCGGGCGCGGCGGCGGCTCGGTGAGGGTGGCCGCGACCGTGGCGGCGTCCGACGGACGGCCGAACGCGGACCGGCCCTCGACCGCCGTGTACAGGGTCGCGCCGAGCGAGAACAGGTCGGAGCGCCCGTCGGCGCCGCGGCCGTCCAGCCGTTCGGGGGCGATGTAGCCGGGCGAGCCGACGACGGTCCCGGTGCGGGTGAGCGCCGGGTCCCCGTCGAGGTCGGCGATCCCGAAGTCGGTCAGCACGACGCGCCCGTCGTCGCCGAGGAGCACGTTGCCGGGCGTCACGTCCCGGTGCAGGACGCCCGCGCGGTGGGCCGCCAGCAGCGCGTCGAGGACGGCCGCGCCGATCCGCGCGGCCTCGCGCGGCGGGACCGGCAGCGCCTCCCGCAGCGACCGGCCCGCCACCGCCTCCATGACGATCCAGGGCCGGTCGTCCTCGAGGAACACGTCGTGGACGGTGATGATCGACGGGTGGTCGAGCCTCCCGGCGGCGCGGGCCTCCCGGACGGCCCGGCGGCACAGCCGGCCGCGCTCGCGGGCGTCGAGGCCGGCGGGGAGAAGGACCTCCTTGACGGCGACGCGCCTGCGCAGCAGCGTGTCGTCGGCCTCCCAGACCCGGCCCATGCCGCCGCGGCCGAGCTCGCGCACGAGCCGGTACCGCCCCGCGACCACGGTCATGGACCGCATGATCCCCGCCCGCCCGTCCGCTGTAAACGGTGTTCGCGGCCGACCCGGTTTTGCATGTTCATGCAGTGTCGTGCATACTTGTGCTCATGTCCAAGGTGCTCACCTCTCTGCCTGTCGGCGAACGTGTCGGAATCGCCTTCTCCGGCGGCCTCGACACCTCGGTCGCGGTCGCGTGGATGCGCGAGAAGGGTGCCGTGCCGTGCACCTACACCGCCGACATCGGCCAGTACGACGAACCCGACATCGGGTCCGTGCCGGGACGGGCGTCCGACTACGGCGCGGAGGTCGCGCGGCTGGTCGACTGCCGCGCCGCGCTCGTCGAGGAGGGCCTCGCCGCGCTCGCCTGCGGCGCCTTCCACATCCGCTCCGGCGGGCGCGCGTACTTCAACACGACCCCGCTCGGCCGCGCCGTCACGGGGACGCTGCTGGTGCGCGCGATGCTCGAGGACGACGTCCAGATCTGGGGCGACGGGTCCACCTTCAAGGGCAACGACATCGAGCGGTTCTACCGGTACGGGCTGCTCGCGAACCCCGCGCTGCGCATCTACAAGCCGTGGCTGGACGCCGACTTCGTGAGCGAGCTCGGGGGCCGCACGGAGATGTCGGAGTGGCTCCAGGCGCGCGACCTGCCCTACCGGGACAGCACCGAGAAGGCGTACTCGACGGACGCCAACATCTGGGGCGCGACGCACGAGGCGAAGGCGCTCGAGCACCTCGACGCGGGCATCGAGATCGTCGACCCGATCATGGGCGTCCGGTTCTGGGACCCCGCGGTCGAGATCGCGGCCGAGGACGTCACGGTCGGCTTCGAGCTCGGCCGTCCGGTCACGATCAACGGCAAGGAGTTCGCCTCCCCGGTGGACCTCGTGCTGGAGGCCAACGCGATCGGCGGCCGGCACGGCATGGGCATGTCGGACCAGATCGAGAACCGGGTCATCGAGGCCAAGAGCCGCGGCATCTACGAGGCGCCCGGGATGGCGCTGCTGCACGCGGCCTACGAGCGGCTCGTCAACGCGATCCACAACGAGGACACGCTCGCCGCGTACCACAACGAGGGCCGCCGCCTCGGCCGGCTCATGTACGAGGGCCGCTGGCTCGACCCGCAGGCGCTCATGCTGCGCGAGTCGCTGCAGCGCTGGGTCGGCACCGCGGTCACCGGCGAGGTGACGCTGCGGCTGCGGCGCGGCGAGGACTACTCGATCCTCGACACGTCCGGCCCGGCGTTCAGCTACCACCCGGACAAGCTGTCGATGGAACGTACCGAGGACTCGGCGTTCGGCCCCGTCGACCGCATCGGCCAGCTCACCATGCGCAACCTGGACATCGCCGACTCCCGCGCCCGGCTGGAGCAGTACGCCGGGATCGGCATCGTCGGCAGCTCGCAGCCGACGCTCGTCGGCGCCGCGCAGGCGGCCTCGACCGGGCTGATCGGCGCGATGCCCGCGGGCGGCGCCGAGGCGATCGCCTCCCGCGGCGAGGTCGACGGCGAGGAACTGCTCGACCGCGCCGCGATGGAGTCCGGCACCGACTAGCGCCAGGGATCGAGGGCGTGCTTGCCGCGGGTAGTGCCGGCTTCGAGTTGCCGTAGCACCTTCGGCCCTTCGACCAAGGGGTGAACCTGAGGAGTGCCCGGCGGGTAGACACCGTCGGCGACGAGCGCCTCGATCTCGGTGAGCAGCGACCGGTAGACGGACGGGGCCTCTCTCGCGAGCGCACCGATGTGCAGGCCCTTGATCGCCGCATGGTGGGTGAAGACCAGGTCGTGCGTGGTGACGGCGGCATCGCCCGAGGCGGCGCCGAAGACGACGATGCGGCCGGTGAAGGGTTTGGCGACCGCCAGGCTGGCGGCGAACGTGGCCTTGCCCACCGATTCCAGGACCAGGTCGACCCCGGCCCCGCCGGTCAGCCGGGTGATCTCGGCGACCAGTCCGGGATGGCGGCCGTCCAGGACCTCGTCGGCACCGAGCGCTTCGACGGCGGCGTGCTTGGCCGGGGAGGCCGTGGCGATCACGCGGGCGCCGTAGTGGCGGGCGAGGCGGACCGCGGCCTGTCCCACGCCTCCGGCCGCGGCATGGACGAGCACCGCATCGCCGGTCTCGATCCCACCCAGCGGCTTGAGCGCCGCCAGCGCGGTGGTCCAGTTCAGCACCATTCCGAGCGCTTCGGCGTCGCTCCAGCCGGTCGGCACGGGCAGGACACCGGCGGCCGGCATCGTCATGTACTGCGCGAAGGAGCCCGGACCGGTTCCGATGACGTGGGTGCCGAGCGGCAGTGGACTCTCGACGTCCGCGCCGATCCCCACGATCTCGCCGGCGGCCTCGAAGCCCGCCACGTAGGGTGCCCGCGGCCCTCCGGCGTACGTTCCATGGGTCTGCATGACATCGGCGAAGTTGACCCCGGCGGCGCCGACGCGGATCAGGTAGTCGCCGGGCCCCGGGGTGGGACGACGGTGACCAGTGGCGACGGCCAGGTCCTTCGGTCCCCGGTGCGAGTGCTGGATCAGTGCTCGTATCGTCTGGTCAGCGGTCCGCCGCGGCTTGTTGGTCTCCATGCACCAGAACGTAGGAACCTGACACTTGCGTCAAGGTCAAGCAGTTCTCAGCGATCGGTGCGGCGGGCCTCCCGAAGGTAGGCGTCCAGGGCCGTCTGCTGATCGTTGAGAATGGCGATGCGTGCAGCGAGCCGATCGCGATAGCTCTGCACCTCGTGCAGAAACTCCGCGCACACCGCCTCGGTCCCGGCATCGGTTCCGTCGGTGAGGCCAGGCAGGATTTCCCTGATCAACCGCACCGGCAGCCCGGACTCCAGCAAGGAGCGGATGACGAGCACCCGGTCGATCGTGGACTGGCAGTAGTCGCGGAACCCGTTGCCGAAGCGGCCCGGGACGATCAGGCCCTCATCCTCGTAGTGCCGCAAGGATCGTGCACTCACACCGCTGACCCGGGCGGCTTCGCCGATCTTCACATCTGAAGGCAACGTCCGAGATCACCGAGATCTTCCAGCACCGAGCGTGCCGCGGCGATGTGAAAACCTGCTCACGCGCCGACAACGTCATGTTCCGCACCGGCTAGCTCCAAAACTGCCGGATGTGGCCGTTTGGCTCTGCCGGAGGGCCGCGTCCAGTGGTCGGCGGCTAGCCTTGGAACATGCCTCTCCCGGCCTGGTTGTCCATCGGACCTCCCGCTGTTGGTAAGGCTCTCGATGAGTTGAGCCGGCAGTCCACCCTGGGCTCGAGCAGGTTCATACCTCGAAACTTTCTGCTGGAGGAGCGGCCGTCCGATCCGAGGACCGCGCGGTACCTCGAGGCCGCCTCGCAGCACATCGACGGAACCGCTCCGGTGGAGACGCTGGATCAGATCACGGCCTTTCACAACGAGTACGTGGTCAACTTCCTCCAGCAGGGGACGCGCGCCGATTTTTTCAGCCAGGAGGCGGACGAGTGTCCCGAGACATTTCGGGACCATGCGGTAGAACCGGGGTCCGGGTTCTCGAACCACAGCATCGAGCTCGGCACCGTGGAGTTGCAAGACCCGATCGCCTGGCAGTCCACCGAGCCTCTGGAGAGGGTGCGCGCGCTGATCTCCAGCGTTGCCAACGGACGACGGTCCGGACTTGTCGCGAAAAATGTCCAAAAAGACCTCGACTACCTACTGCAGAGCTGGCAGCAGACCGCGCACAACGGGCCGATGCGAGCTTTCTTGTGGGAGGATCTGGAACCGGTCCTGACGAGGCTGGACGGCGGTTGGCCCGATGAGGTCCGGGACAGGCTGGGCATGGTCGACCTCGATCCGACATTGCTCTATCCGGGGGCGGGAATCGATATCTGCGTCTTCAGGTACTCGATCAAACGGGTGCCGAAAGAGGATTCGGGGAATCGCCTCGCGCTGCGTCCGACCGTCTTCGACGACCGTCTCGCCGAGAACTTCTGCACGTCACAGCCGGCCCTGGGTTTCGGGCATTCGGTCGACCTCACGAAAAGTGAGAAGCTGGTGCGCGAGGTCGTCCATCCGGCGATCAAACTCCGTGCGGACGAGCTCTGGGCCGCGGGCACCGTGCGGGCACAGCCCGACGCGGACCTGACGGAGGCCAGGACCTATCACCTCCTGAAGCTGAGCCAGTTCTGCGATGCGAACTTCCAGGCGGCTTTCGAAGCGACGGACGAGGACCTCTTCCGGTGACCAGCAGAGTGGATGTTCTGAGCAGCAGGATCGAGGAGGTCTTCACCAGCGGCGTCCCCCCGTGGCTTCTGTTCTTCACCAGGGACCCCCAGGCCGCCCTCGACGCCCTTTTCAAGATGACCTATTACCACGGTCGTCTGAACACGATGGACCCCGACCTGCTGCTGATCAACTGGGCGTCCGCCGTCAAGGCCCCCGAGTTCCACGCGGAACTCGATCGGGCGCTGTCGGACTGGATCACCGCCGAGTGGGAGCACCGGGGCCCGACGACAGGGGTGACCGACGCGACCTGGCAGTACGCGCTGCGCACGATCGCCAGCCTGGAACAGGCGCCGGTGGCCACCCTCGCCGCCTTGAGGTCGCGATTCGAGGAGGCGCCGGGCCGGATCGGGATGATGACCCGGAACAGGGCCCATGACCCCATCGGTTGGTACTGGGCCGCGCTGTCCCGTGCGCAGACCGATGACTGGCTGGTTCCCCACTGGTTTCGCCTGTGCAACCTGGTTCCCGGTACGCCGCTGTTCCACGGAAGGTGGGGGCTGCTGGGATTGCGGCGCGCACCGAACCCGAGCGGTGACGGCCCCCCGGCCATCGCCGTATCGGGTCTGCGAGAGTTCCTTTCGGCGCTCAACGCTCAGGTCGAGCAGCACCACATCCGGGCGGGCGGGGCGCGGATGCTGGCGATCACCGAATGCCAGGCCGTACTGCGCGCCAACCCCACCAACGCATGGCGGCGGGAGATGTGGGCCCATCTCGCTGACCTCACCGCTCCGGCCGCGGACTGGCTGCCCTCCGTCTTGGGTCCCCGCCCCGCACACATCGCACGAACGCCGAACCGGGTGGTGCCCAGAGCCGACTGGGCGGCGCGAGCCAAAGACATAAGCGGCCAACTGGCGACCCAAGGAAGTCGAGCGCTTCAACCGGCTCTCCGCCTGCTCGACGAGCAGCGCGAATATAATGCCAAAACAGGAGCGACGTACAACTTGGTGCGTTCCCTTTGTGTGTTCAGTCATACGATCGTCACCAGGCAGCCCGGGCAGGCGATGCTCGCGGTCCGATGGGCTGATGAGGCTCGCGCCCTCGAGCCATGGAATGCATACACCTGGACGATCTCCTCCCGTGCCCGGGTCGCTGCCGGTGATGACGATATGGCGATTTCGATCGCCTACGAGTCGCTCGATCGCTTTCCGGAAGATGTCATCGTTCGCTGCAGCTTGGCCGAGGTGCTCAAAGCCGCGGGCCGTCTCGATGAGTCCGAGTCGGTCTACCGGGAAACGCAGGCGCGCTTTCCGGGCGAGCCTAATGTCCGCAATGGCCTGGCTGAAGCACTGAAAGCCGCGGGCCGTCTCGATGAGGCCGAGTCGGTCTACCGGGAAACGCTGACGCGCTTTCCGGACGAAATCAAGGCCCGCAACGGCCTGGCCGAGGTGCTCAAAGCGGTGCACCGCCTCGATGAGGCTGAGGCGATGTATCGGGAAACCGTCGCCCGCTTCCCGAGGAATGAGTTCGCCCTCAACGGTCTGGCCGGTGTGCTCAAGGAGGCGCACCGGTTGGAAGAGGCCGAGACGGTCTATCGTCAGAGTGTCAGCCTTTTCCCGGATAACAGCACCGCTCGGAATGGCCTGGCCGAGGTGCTCAAAGCGGTGCACCGCCTCGATGAGGCTGAGGCGATGTATCGGGAAACCGTCGCCCGCTTCCCGAGGAATGAGTTCGCTCGTAACGGTCTGGCCGGTGTGCTCAAGGCGGCGAACCGGTTGGAAGAGGCCGAGGCGGTCTATCGGGAGAGCCTCAGCATTTTTCCGGGGAACAACACCGTTCGTAACGGTCTGGCCGGTGTGCTCAAGGCGGCGAACCGGCTGGAAGAGGCCGAGGCGATGTATCGGGAGAGCCTCACCCGCCATCGCGGGGATGCGTTCGCTCGTAGCGGTCTGGCGGGGGTTCTCAAGGCCACCGGACGATCGGCTGAGGCGGCGACGGTGTACCGAGAGCAAGACGACGTCTCTTCACCATCCGAGCCGGACGTTGGATCAGGGTCTACCGAGCCCGAGCCCGAGCCCGAGCCAACGGCGGACAGGATGGCGGAAGAGGACGCGACCGCGCTTCCCCCCAAGCCTGCCGAACCGTCGCTGCGCACCCTGATCAGGAGAGCCGTCAATCTCCGGGGCGAGGAGCGCCGACGACGGCTGGAGGAAGTGCTCCGGGTCGTCGAGGCCAGACTGGCCGGTTCGCCCACGGACGGCGCGGCCCTGTACGCGAAGCTCGAAGCTCTGCTCGCGCTGGAACGCGTTGATGAAGTGGAATCCTTGCTCGCCGTCCTTCCTCCCTACCTTTCGAGGCGTCCGGAGTTCCTCGCCATGAAGGGACGGGCGGCGCTGGCGAGGCTGAATGCGCAGGAGCCCACCGTGTTCTCCGACTCGGTGGTCGACTCGGTCGTCGAGCCGTGGGAGGCGGCAAGTCGTATCGCCAGGGAGTTGCGTCACGTTCCGGCTCTGCAGAAGCTGCGGGTCGGGACGGCCATGTTCGACGGAGCCGATCTCAAGCAGTTCCGTGACGCGGCCACCCAGGATTTGAGCGCGACGATGCTCTACGGGCAGAAAAGCGCCCCGAGCAAGAACCCGTCGCGTCAGGACACGCTGGCGTCATGGTCGTTGGACTGCATCCGCAACGCTCTGGATTACGATTCGGCGGCGGGCACCGACCAGTCTTTCGAGGAGTTGGCCGGTCTGTTGAAGGAGCGGTCGGACTTCTTCGACTCGCTGGAGGACGAACTGGTCAGCGCGGTTCGCCATCTCTTCGCCCCGCGGTGATCTGCGGGGGCGCCGTCCAGGGGGCGCTGGTGCCTCCTCCGGGGGCGATGCCATATCTGCGCAGTCGCTCGGCTTCGGTTCGGCGGCCCGTGTCCGACAGCAGCTGCTCCAGATCGGTCATGGCGTTCGGTACACCGCACTCGATCGCTCGGCGCAGCGAGCGCTCGCACTCGTCCCTTCGTCCGGGGAGGCCCAGCAGTTCCCGTACCGCGAGGATGCTTCCCTGTTCTGCGGAGTGCTCCAGCCATGAGCGGGCCTCGCCCGTCCGGCCGGAGCGGACGAATCGCTGCACGCGTTCGCGCAGGGAGTCGGCGTCGCCCGCTTCCGCGGCGCGACGGAGCCAGTCGTCGATGACCTCGGCCCGCGTCGCGCGCAGGGCCAGCATGCGCATCGCGGCCGGACGTCCGGACTCCGCGAGGCGGCGGAGGCAGTCATCGGCTTCGTCCCGCCGCCCGGCTCGATCGAGGCGCATCACCAGCAGCGTCAGGCTGTGGTCGTCCCCCGCGGCCATCCCGCGGTAAAGCAAGGCTTCGGCCTCGCCCTCGCGGGCGGTGTCATCCAGCAGGGCGACAAGGCGCAGGACGGCCAAGGCGTTGCCCATGGCGGCCCGAGCGGCCAAGTAGTCTTCGAGTTCGGTGATGCGCTCTTCTCGCCTGAGGGCGTCCGCCAGGGGGAGGCTCGTCTCGGCGCCGCCGACGTCACACGCCAGCTCCAGCGCCTCGTCAGTGCGGCCCGCTCTGACCAGGCGATCGATCAGCACGGGCGACGCCTTGCCGTCCAGCGACGCGCGCAGATGGCGGTCGGCCTCATCGCCGCGGCCGGACCGATCGAGGAGCAGGACGAGGTGTTCGAGGGCGGGACGGTCGCCCGATCTGGCGCCGATCTTGAGCCATCTCTCGACGCCGGGCTCGTCCTTGTCTTCATGCAGGATCTGGATGAGCCTGTGCCGTGCTTCGTGATCGCCGCTCCGGGCGCCCTCCAGCCAGAGTTCTTTGAGCAGGGCGAAGTCGCCGGCCTCGGCGTACTGCGCGGCCGCGTGGACGCGAGCGGTGGCGTCGCCGGCCGCGGCCGCCCGGCGCCAGACGCCGTCGGCTTCGTCGCTCTCCCCGCGCCGGGCGAGCCATTCCGCGTAGCAGCGCAGTACCCGGGGGTCGCCCGCGTCGGCCGAGGCCGCGAGCATCTCGCCCGCCTCGTCCGCGAAACCCGCTCGTTCCAGCCACGGAGCGAGCAGGACCGTGGCGGCGTCGCGGCCTTCGGCGGCGAGCGGAGCCGCGAGGTGCGCCGCGTGGCGGTGAAGTCCGCGCCGGTGAGCCTCGCGCGCGATCCGGAGGGCGTCCTCCGCCGGGAGGGTGTGTTGCAGGAGCCGGTCCCATACCCCGGGAGGGACGACGGCTCCCTGGCGGCTCGATCTTCCGTACTGCTCCACGGACGTGTGCAGGACGTAGCCGTCGTGGGGCGTGCCGGGGAGCCGTTCGAGTGGGCTGACGCCGTGGACCGGGCGCAGCGCCGCCAGCAGACCCTGCCGGAACCAGTCGGCGTGCGGCTTCGCCGCGGCGTACTCCTCGGCGGCGGCGGCCAGCAGGTCTTCGCGGAGGGGCGACGCCACCCCGAGGCGCCGGAGATCGATCGCGGTCGTGATGACGGTCTGCTCGTACGTTCCGGAGGGGCCGACCGGTGACGTGTAGCGCTCGATGAGCGCCGTCATCCCGGTGAGCGCCTGGACGATCCCGCCCGCGGCGCCCGCGCTCGTGCAGGCGAGGGTCAGCCGGGGATCGTCCAGGTCGGGCCTGCACCACGCGTCGCGTTCGGACACCGGGACCGTGCTCGGCACGGTGAGCACATGCGCGCTTCGCAGGAGGGCGCGGAGATGGACGTGCTCTTCCGGTGCTTCCTCGGTCCATGCCTTGAGGTCTTCCGGGGAGGCGGTGCCGACGATCGTGACCGGCGTGGCATTCGCCTCGGTCAGCAGGCGCCGCAGCAGAGACGCCACCTCCTCGTTGCCGCCGAGGTACAGCTCCAATCGGTCCAGCCAGAGGACGGTCTCCGGTGCGATGTCCCGCGCGTCGATCGTCTCGATGAGGTGGGCCGCGTCGACGGGGTGCACCAGCGTCCAGTCGGACAGGTGGTTCCGTGCCGCCTCCAGAGCGGCGCGGGTCTTGCCCGTCGCCGGGTCCCCGACCATAACGATCATGACTCCGCGGTTCTGCCGCAGGACATCGCGCAGGAGTCCGTCGTGGTGACGCTCGATGTAAGAGGTCAGCGGGGGGACGGGCGGACCGACCACCGTGATCGGGCGATGGACGCCGAGTTGGAAGGGGTCGCAATCGGCTGGTCGGGCCCCTTGCGCCGACGCCGAAGAATTCTGCGACGCGTCGAGAAAGGTGAGGAACCGTTCGCGGTAAGCCGCCCTGGTCGGATCGTTCGCGGCCTCTTCGACGAGCCGGCGGAGCTTCCTCTGCCCGGCGGCCTCGCCCAGGATGAAGAACCAGCCGTTTTTCATCCCCTCTGTCCAGGAGAGACCGGAGGGGTCCATCCCTGCGCCGGAGATGAGGATCTTTGAATCCGTCACCTCCGAATACGCTTCGGTCAGCGTCGACCAGAGGTCTTTGGCTTCCTTGGTGTCGAGATGAAAAGAGCGCCGGTCAAGCAAGCCCATGGCCGATACAATACCCCGCACGGGTGTGTTCCGGCAGAGCGGAGAAAGATCACTCCGATGACTTACCTTGATGACGTACCTCAGGACTGGACGCGGCCCGAGTATTCCGCTCTGCGGGATGTTCTCGTCCATGCGTACCCGCGGCGCGCGGATGCCGCCGCTCTGGCGGAGGCGGCCGGTCTCGTTCCCGGAACATTTCCCGAGCGCGACGACATGCGGGCGACGTGGACGGCGCTGATCCGCGTGCTCGGCGACCAGGGCAGGCTCGCGGCCCTGGTGGAGAACGCCATGCGGGATCCGGCGAGGGCCGCCTACAAGGAGCGGCTGGGCGAACTGCTTTCCGGTGCCCCGGTGCTTGCTCCACCCCAAAAGGCGTCCGGCGACGGCGACTGGTGGCGCGGCGCCGACCGGACGGCCGGAGCCGAGGCCCGGCTGCGCCGCGAGCGCCTGATGCATCCGCGCAGCCGGCTGATGGAGGTCGAACTCGCGGCGGAAGTGGTGAGCGCGGCGCGGAGCGTCGCGAGGCTGTCGCTGCGGTTCGGTGACGAGCGCGGGCACGGAACCGGGTTCCTGATCGCCGCCGGCCTGCTGCTCACCAATTTCCATAACGTGGTTCACGAGAAATTCGGGCCGGCGACGTCGGTCGTCGCGGAGTTCGACCACGATCAAGGGAAGCACGAGACGCCCTTGGTGCGCCGGGTGAACGTGGAACCGTGCCTTTCCAGTCCGGACGGCGATTGGGCGGTCCTGATGCTGGAGTCGCCGGTCGATCGCGTGCCGTTGAGACTCGGGACGCCGTTCGACATCGGCGTGGACGACCTCGTCGTCATCATCCAGCACCCGCACGGAGCGTTCAAGCAGTTCGCTCTCGAGCCCTTGGCGATCCGTTACGTGGACGAACTCAGAATCCAGTACGTGGCGGACACCCAGCAGGGCTCCTCGGGTTCGCCGGTTTTCAACGAGAAGATGCACGTGATAGCGCTGCATCAGGCCGAGGCGCCCACCGCCGCGGTCGATGGTTCCGGAAGGCTCTGGTACAACCAGGGCCGCCGGATCGAGCCGATAATGCAAGAGCTGGCGAGCCGGAACATCCAGTTCGGCCCGGACGTCTAGGAGAATCGTGAGCAACCCCCACGGCTTGTGCGTCGACGTCTACCCGCCCGGCGAAAGCTACGTCCCCCCGGAAGCCGATGACGTGCAGGATCGCACGGTCGCTTCTCGCAATGAGCTCGCCGTCGCGAGGATGCGGAAATGGCAGGCGGGGCAGGAGTTGCGGATCGGCTTCCTCGATGGCGGTCCGGGAGTCCGGCGGAGGATCCAGCAGCATGCGGAGAAGTGGCTGGAGTTCGCTAACGTGAAATTCAGCTTCGGCAACTTCGCCAGGGCGGAGATTCGTATCTCCTGCCAAGGGAACGGCTACTGGTCGTACGTGGGCACGGACGCACTCCGGGTGCCTCCTGGCGAACCGACGATGGTGCTGGACGGCTTCGACGACGCGACCGACGAAAGCGAACTGCGGCGCGTGGTGCTGCACGAGTTCGGCCATGCCCTCGGCTGCGTGCACGAGCAGGCCAGTCCCGCGGTGCAGATCCCGTGGGACGTCGACAAGGTCTACGAGCACTACCGGCGCTGGCAGGGCTGGGACCGATCGACGACCTTCGCGAACGTGCTCCGCCGGTATTCCGGCGGCGACGTCGAGCACAGTTCGTACGACCCCGACTCGATCATGCAGTACCCGGTTCCGGCCGAGCTGACGCTCGGCGGTTTCAGCATCGGCTGGAACCGGGACCTGTCCGCCGGTGACCGCGCGTTCATCGCCGAGATGTATCCCGGCCGCGCCCCGCAGGGGACCCCTCCGGTCGCCTAGAAGGCGAGGGGGGTGCTCAGCCGGAGGTCGTCGAGGGAGCGGCCGGTGTCGAGGCGGTACGCGCCGGGGACGCGCGCGACCAGCTCGTCCTGGCGGCCGGGGAGGCGCAGCGACGTGCGGTCGAAGCCCTCGCTCTCGACCTCGGCGGACGTGCCCACGACGACCACGGCGACGTCGGCGGCCGCGGCGGCGGCGACGGCCCGCTCCATCGGCTCGTCCGCCGGGGCGGTCGGCTCCCGGTGCGCGAGGGTGAAGCTCGCGGCGGGGAACGGGCCCCGCGGCCCGTCCAGCGTGTGGGTGCGCGCCCTGTGAGGGTTTCGGACACCCGGGGTTACTCGCCATAATCACTCCGGACCGGACCAGGCGGGGAGATCCAGATGAGTGCGGAGAAGTTGCTGAGGCCGGTGGTGGATCCGTCCCTGCCGCCCGGCGACCGGGACATGCTGGCGGAGAGCGCGGACGGGCTGACCGCGGCGGGCGACGAACCGCCGAAGTCCGGCGGGCGCACCTCCGCCGACCGGTGGTGGGCGCTCGGCGTCGCCACCGCGTGCGGGTTCGCGCCGGCCGCGACGCTGCCGTGGCTGCTCGGCGGGATCGGGGCGCTGCTCGGCGTCCTGGCGCAGGTCGGGACGGCGCTGCTGTGGTGGCGGTTCGGGTTCGGCGCGTTCCTCGGCGGCGGGACCGCCCTGCAGGTCGTGTCGTGGCTCGTGCTGTACGCGTGCTGCGGCGACGGCGAGCGGGAGCGGCTCGGCCGCGTCCACCACGGCCGGTACTTCCTGACCGACGACCTCGGCGGGGCCGTGCCGGACGTCGTGCGGGCGCAGCGCGCCGCCGAGACCGTCCTGGGGTCGGGCCTCCACAAGGCGGGACTGCTGGACGGCGACGGCGTCGACGTCCGGGCGATCGAGTGGGAGATCGCGGTCGGCTGCCGGGAGGTGACCGTGGAGAAGCGGGCGCTGCGCAGGCTCGCCAAGGAGAACCGGGGCGACGACGCCCTGCGGCTGGCGCTCAAACCGCGCTGGCGCGAAGTCAACGAGGCGCGCAATCGGATGAGGGAGCGGGTGGCGGCGCTGAACGCCTACGGGAGCACGGTCCAGGCCGCCGACCACGTCTACTGGGCGCTGCAGAAGGGCGCGGGCACCGACGAGCAGCTCCAGGAGCGGCTGGCGGAGGTCCGGGAGGCCGGGGCGGCGCTGGCCGCCGCCCCCGCGGGTGGGGAGGCGCGCAAGTGAGCGCGATGTCGCCCCGCGCGCAGCGGATCAGCAAGAACCTCCCCGAGTGGGTGGTCGTCGTGGGCGTGTGCCTCCTCCTGAGCCAGGGCATCGCGGCGATCGTGTGGGCGTCGAACACGATCGGCGACCCCAAGAAGGTCACGTATCTGGTGACCGGCGAGAGCTCCGACGCGATGCTGACCTACTACACGCCGGACACCATCGAGAGGGACACCGTCGCCGGGACGCTGCTGCCGTTCCGGATGGACTTCCAGGCGGACGGCGACGAGTACCTGCGGATCGCCGCGCGGAACGACGAGGACGGCACCCCCGGCGCGCTCACCTGCACGATCATGGTGGACGGCAGGATCGTCGAGCAGGACCGGGCGAGCGGGACGAGCGAGGCATCGTGCAGCGGCACGGCGAAGCGGCTGCGGCCGATCGCCGGCGCGAAGCTGCCGCCGCTGACCGGGGCGGTCGCCCCGGAGGTGCGGCGGCTGGAGAAGACGGTCGAGATGAAGCGCTACCCGGGGGCCGGGGCGCGGGTCGTCGGGCGGGTCACCGACCCCGAGGCGCGGCTGTCGTACGCGGAGCTGGGACGGCCGTGGGAGCCGTTCAGCACCGAGCCGTACGGTCCGTACACGGGGAGCCAGAAGTTCGAGACCGAGGCCGAGTGGCAGGCGATGCTCGGGTCGCGGGTCGTGGACGACGGCGTCATGGGCTCCTACAGCGGCCCGAACCGGCTGCGGGACGTCGCCGCGGCGATCCAGGACGCCCGCCAGTTCGACAACTTCCGCGACGGGACGACCGGGCGGGACGTCGCGTCCCAGCCGTTCGAGGTGAGCGGCCGTCCGGCGTGGGTGCTGGTGCGCGAGCTGCACTTCCGGCAGCCGGACCTGCGGGCGACGATGGACCTGTCGGTGGTCGTGGTCGTCGACACCGGCCAGGTGCGCCCGTCCAGCGTGTGGATCGACATCCCGAACACGCACCAGCGGTACTGGTCGGACGTCAACAAGATCGTCCGTTCGCTGCAGGTCGTGTCCTGACCCGTTCCCGGGGGTTCCGGGCGTCAGGCGCGGCCGGTCGCGCGCAGGAGGAGTTCGCGGAGCGTCCGCTGCTCCTCCTGCGTGAGCCGGGTGACCGGCGAGTTCTCCGTGAGCATCGCGAGCAGCCGCGCGCGGACGTCCGTCCCGCGCGGCGTCAGCGCGAGGATCTTGGCGCGGCGGTCGGTGGGGTGGGGGCGGCGCTCGACGAGCCCGAGCCGTTCCAGCCGGTCGACGATGAACGTCGCGTTGGACGGCTCGCAGCTCATCCGGTCGGCGAGGTCGCGCATGGTCATGGGGCCGGCCAGCTCGCGCAGCGCGGTCGCCTGCGGGGCGGTCAGGTCGAGGTTGACCGCGCGCTCGCGGACGTGCACTTCGAGCTGCGTCGCGAGGCCCTTGACCAGCCCGCAGATCTCCTGCTCGGCCACGGCGTGCGGTTCCGCGTGCGCTTCCACCCGGCCAGTGTACGCACCCGACAAAGGTTGCAGCTTTAATAGTTTCAGTTGTAACGTCCTGGCGTGCTGGGGCCGCGGCGTGCGGCCCCCCGATCACCGTGGAGGCATGCCATGGGCAGGTGGAACACCGAAGCCGGAATCCGCACCGTCGAGATCGGCGAGCTGCGCGCCAGCTACGTCCCCGACGGCGTCGGGTGGCTGCGCTCGCGCGGCTGGTTCCCCGACACGACCGACGCCGACTGGACGCGCCACCAGGACGTCCTCGGCCCCTCGGGCGGCCTCGCGGCGAGCATGGGCGGCCTCCTCGTCGAGCGCGGCGACCGCGCCCTGCTGATCGACGCGGGCATCGGACCCGTCCGGCAGCCCGACGACCCCGCGAACCCGCACGTCGGCGCGATCCGCGGCGGCGCCCTCCTCGACGGCCTCGCCGCGCTCGGGCGCACCCCCGACCGGATCGAGGCCGTCGCCTACACCCACCTGCACCCCGACCACATCGGCTGGTCCGACCGGTTCGCCCGCCACCTCGTCGCCGCGCCCGAATGGGAGCACCGCGACGGCGAACTCGACGCCGTCGCCGACCGCGTCGAGACCGTCGCCGACGGCGACGAGATCTTCCCCGGCGTCCGCGTCCTCGCCACCCCCGGCCACACCCCCGGCCACACCGCCTACGTCCTGGAGTCGGGCGGCGCGCGGCTCCTCGCCCTCGGCGACTCCTTCCACTCGCCCGTCCAGATCGAGCACCCCGGCTGGAGGGTCGCCGTCGACGCCGACCCGGAGCAGGCCGCCGCGCTGCGCCGCCGCCTCGCGGACGAACTCGGCGACGGCCGCACCCTCGCGTTCGGCATCCACTTCGCGGACGTCCAGTTCGGCCGCGTCCACGAGACCGCGGGCACCCCCACCTGGCACCCCGAGCACTGACGCCGGACTCGAGAAGTTCTCGGCGGTGTTCGTGTTCCGGTGCAACCGGACGTCCGGTCGCGGGGTTCGTTCAGATGCCGCACGCCCGGAGGGGGCGTGCGCACCGACGATTGGACCCTCATGGATCTGCAGCTCACCGGCCGCGTCGCGCTCGTCACGGGCGCGTCGAAGGGGATCGGGCTCGCCGTCGTCCGGACCCTGCTGGACGAGGGCGCCCGCGTCGCCGCCGTCTCCCGGAAGTCCGGTGCGGACCTCGACGCGCTCGCCGGCCCGAACCTCCTGCACGTCCCGGCCGACCTCACGGACCCGGCCGCCCCCGCCGAGGCCGTCCGCCGGACGGTCGAGGAGTTCGGCGGGCTGGACGTGCTGGTGAACAACGCGGGCGGCCCGCCGCCCGGGGCGTCGCTGCCGCGGTTCGGGTTCCTCACCCCGTCGGACGACGACTGGCACGCGATGTTCGAGTTCAACCTGTTCGCGCTCGTCCGGACGGTGCGGGCGGCGATCCCGCACCTGCTGGACTCCGAGGCGGCGGCGATCGTGAACGTGTCGTCGGGGAACGCGCGGCGGCCGGGGCCGATGAACTTCGACTACAACGCCGCGAAGGCCGCCGTGAACAACCTGGCGAAGGGGCTGTCGGAGGAGTACGGGCCGCAGGGCATCCGGGTGAACACCGTGTCGCCGGGCCCGGTCCGGACCGCGTGGTGGACGGAGGAGGGCGGGGCCGCCGACATCCTGGCGGGCGCGACCGGCGCCGACCGCGACGCGATCCTCGACGGCGGCGCCGCCGAGATGATGAACCTGGTCACCGGATGCCTCGTCGACCCGCAGGAGGTCGCGGACGCCGTCGCCCTGCTGGCCTCGCCCCGGTCGGCGAGCACGGCGGGCGCCGAGCTCGCCGTCGACGGCGGGTTCCTCAAGGAGATCTGACCGCCGCGCCGTCCCCGGCCGCGCCGGCCGGGGGCGTCCGGGGTCACTCCCGGTCCGCGGGGCGGCGGCGCGGGAGGAGCAGGGCGGGGACGAGCGCCAGCGCGATCAGCGCGACCGCGAACAGGTAGGTGTGCTGGAAGGCGCCGGCGAGCGGCCCGGCGAGCGCCGCGCGGGCGCCCGCGTCCAGCCCGTGGACGGCCTGGAGCGCGCCGCCCTCGCCCGCCGCGGGCACGAGGTCGTCCATCCGCGTCGCGAGGACGACCGACGCGAGCGCCGTCCCGATCGCCCCGGCGGTCGTGTTGACCAGGCTGACGGTGGTGCTCGCGGCGGGGGCCTGCTCGTGCGACATGCCGCGCGTCGCCGCCGTGATCGCGGGCATCATGGTGGCGCCGCCGCCCGCGCCCATCACCACCATCGTGGCGCACAGCGCCCAGTAGGGCGCGTCCGCGTCGAGCTGCAGGGCGAACAGCGCGAACCCGGTGAGTCCGGTCGCGACCGACACCGGGACGAGCCGGCCCGGCGGCACCCGGTCGGCGATCCGGCCCGCGATCTGCATCGCGACGCCGGAGCCGAGCGCGAACGGGATGCCGAGCGCCCCCGCGACCGTCGCCGACTCGCCCCGCACCACCTGGAGGTAGAGGGGGAGCAGCAGCATCGACCCGAAGTAGCCGGTGGCGAACAGCGTCAGCGTCGCGGTCGCGGTCGCGAACGTCCGGTCGCGGAACGGGCGCAGGTCGATCAGCGGGTGCGCGGCGGTCCGCGCCCGCACCACGAACCCCGCGACGAGCGCCGCGCCCGCCAGCAGCGGCACCAGGACGGCCGGCGCCGCGACGTCGCCGCGTTCGCCGCCGCTCGTCACCCCGTACAGCAGCGCCGCGAGGCCCGGGGAGAGCAGCAGCAGGCCGACGGCGTCGAGCGGGCGCCGCTCCCCGGGAGCGTCCCGGGGGAACAGCCGCGCGGCGAGCAGCGCCACCGCGACCGTGATCGGCGCGTTGACGAAGAACATCCACCGCCACGACACCTCGTCGATGAGCCAGCCGCCGAGGACGGGCCCCGCGAGCGGCCCGACGAGGATGGCGAGGCCCATCGTGCTCATCGCCCTGCCCAGCTCGTCGCGGCTCGCGCTGCGCAGCAGGATCGTCATGCCGACGGGCATCACGAGGCCGCCGCTGATCCCCTGCAGCACCCGGAACGCGATCAGCGACTCGATGTTCCAGGCGAGCCCGGCCAGCACGGACGTGCCGCCGAACGCGGCGATCGCGACGAGGTACAGCCGCCGGGCGCCGAACCGGCCGACGGCCCACGCGGTCGTCGGCATGACGGCGCCGAGCGCCAGCGAGTACCCCGTCGCGACCCACTGGATGGTGGCGAGCGGGGCGGTGAACTCCTGCGACAGCCGGCTGACGGCGACGTTGACCACCGTCATGTCCAGGCTGATCATGATCGAGCCGAGGACGAGCACCAGCGCGATCGTCATCGGCCCGGGGCCGTCCCGGTCGCGGGGACGGCCCTGGGGGCGGTCGTGGTCGCCATCTCATCCCCCGTACGGCCGGGCCGCGCGGGCGTCGCGCAGCGCGTGCCCCCACCAGGCGAGCTGGTCGAGCATGACCTTCGCGGCGCCCGCGGCCCCTTCGGCGTCGACCGGCCGGCCGTCCTCGTCGAACCAGTTCCACGGGCCGTGGAAGCTCACCGTGTCGCGCACCGTCACGGCGTGCAGTTCGGCGAAGACGCCGCGCAGGTGCTCGACGGCGAGCTTGCCGCCGGTGAGCCCGCCGTACGACACGAACCCGACGGGCTTCGCGCGCCACTCGTGGAAGTGGTGGTCGATCATGTTCTTCAGGGTGCCGGGGTAGCTGTGGTTGTACTCGCAGGTCACGACGGTGTACGCGTCGGCGGCGGCGAGCACCTCGGTCGCGCGGGCGAAGCCGTCGGACGGGGGCGTGCCGAGCGACGACGGCGGTTCGGCGGCCGCGACGTCGAGCACGTCCACGACCAGGTCGTCGCGCTGCCGGGCCTGCTCGGCGAACCAGCCGCCGACCGTGGGCCCGAACCGGCCCTCCCGGGTGCTGCCGATGACGATCGCGAGGCGGAGCGGCGTGTCGGTCATCTTCTCTCCTTGAGCGGGGCGCTGCGTGATGTCCTCGAAGCTACGGAGACCCGCCATGGCCGGGAATCCGTCAGATGACTGGGCCGGACGACCGGCCCGCACCCCACTCTGAGACCTCAACATTGATTGAGGTCAAGGCCCCGCGCGTGCGCTCAGCCGCGCGTGCGCGCCGCGATCCCGTCGAGCACGATGTCGAGGCCCCGCCGGAACCCCGCGTCGAAGTCGGCGTCCTCCGGCCGGGAGTGCTCCGCCAGCACCGGGTACGCGTCCGCCCGCGGGGCGACGTACTCGGACGTGCCGCGGCGCAGGTCCGCCTCGTCCGCCGGGTCGCGCATCCGCGCGCGCCACATGTTCTCCGTGACGGCGAACCCCGTGACGTAACTCGACACCGCGCTCGCCGCCGCCGTCAGCTCGTCCCCGGCGAGCCCGGCCCCCGCGAGGATCCCGAACACCCGCTCGGACCCCGCGAGCGCGTTCGGCCCGAGCAGCGGCCGCGTCCCGACCAGCGCCGGGACCCACGGGTGCGCGCGCATCACCCGCCTGCTCTGCTCCACGTGCCGGACGAGCGCGCCCCGCCACGCCCCGGCGTCCGGGCCGGAGCCGCCCGCGCCCGGGTCGATCTCGCCCAGGACGGCGTCGAGGGCGAGGTCGAGCACGTCCTCCTTCGCCGCCACGTACTCGTACAGCGACATCGTCCCGGCGTCCAGCCGGGCGGCGAGGCGCCGCATCGAGAAGCCGTCCACGCCCTCGGCGTCGAGCAGCCCGACGGCCGCCGCGACGATCCGCTCCAGCGACAGCCGCGGCCGGCGGGGGCGCGGCTCGCCGCGCAGCCACACCGGGCGATCCGGCATCGGCATCCCTTCCGTGCGGTGTACGGAAAACCGTACACGTAGCTTGGCCGCGTCTCCCCGCCCGTACGCACGGAAGGACCCCCCATGCAAGAGGACGAATGGCAAGAGGACGAATGGCAGCACGCCTACGCGGCCCTGGCCCTCCGCCTCGACCGCCTGGTGCGGGACACCTGGAGCGGCACCCTGCTCATCTACCGGGGCCCCGCCGAGTGGAGCGCCGCCGTCGACCGGGAGGAGCCGCCGCCCCCCGCCCGCCTCGCGGACGACGCCGACCGGCTCCTGGACGGCCTCCCGTTCGGCGACCGGGCCCGCGCCGGCTACCTCGCCGCGCACGTCCGGGCCCTGCGGGCCGTCGCCCGCCGCCTCGCCGGGGACCGGACGCCGCTGCCCGAGTACGCCCGCGCATGCCTCGGCGTCGACGCGTCCCCGGTGCCCGAGTCGTCCTTCGCGGAGGCGCACGACCTGCTGGACGCGGCGCTGCCCGCCCGGCCCGGGAGCCTCGCCGACCGCCTGCACGCCTGGCGGGCCGCGCACGCGCTGCCGTCCGACCGGACGCACCTGCTGCCCGGACTCGTGCTGCGGGCCGACGCCGAATGCCGCGCCCGCACCGCCGCGCTCGTCCCGCTGCCGCCCGAGGAGGTCGACTGCCGGCTCGCGTCGGGCGTCCGCTACCGGGCCGCCGGGCACCACGACGGCGGGCCGCGGTCGACGATCTTCGTGAACCGCGACCTGCCGTTCAACCTCGCGGACCTGCTCTACGTCGTCGCCCACGAGGGCCACCCGGGGCACATCGCCGAGTCGCTGCTGAAGGAGGTCCACCTCATCGGCGGCGGCCGGCCCGAGCAGCGCGTCCGGTTCATGATCGCGCCGTCGTTCGTCGTCAGCGAGGGCCTCGGGCTGCACGCCCAGGAGGTGGTCTTCCCCGGCGGGGCGGCGCAGGCGTGGCTGGAGGAGCACGTCCTCGCGGCCCTCGGAATCCGGCCCGACGGCAGCGACTTCGCCGCCGTCCACCGCGCGGTGAACCTGCTGTGGGGCGCGTGGGCGAACGCGGCCCTCCTCGCCGACGAGGGACGCCCGGACGCGGAGACCGCCGCCTACCTGTCCCGATGGGCCCTGCTCGACGACGCCGAGACGGCCGCGCTCGTCCCGTCCCTGCACGCGCCCGCGATGGGCGTCTACGTCCTCGGCTACCACCACGGCCACCGGATCCTGGACGGCGTGCTCACCGGTCCCGACCGGCGCGACCGGCTCCGCCGCCTCCTCACCGAGCAGGTGCTGCCCGGAACCGTCGCGGGCTAGGCCCCGGGCGGCGGGCCGTTTCCGGTCCGCCGCCCGGGGCCGCTCAGCTCGGCGCCGTCACACGCCGAACGGCGGCGCGTACGCGATGACGCCGGCCGGCACCGGACGGGACGCGTCCAGCGCGAGCGCCATCATCGCCTCGTCCGGCACCTCGAACGGGGCGCGGATCCCGAAGCCCGACGCGGGCTCGAAGCCGAACCGGGGGTAGTACTCGGGATGCCCGAGCACCAGCACCAGGTTCTCGCCCCGCGCCCGCGCCGCCTCCAGCCCCGCCCGGACGGCGGCCGCGCCGGCGCCCGTCCGCTGCAGGTCCGGCCGCACCGCGACCGGCCCGAGCGCCAGCGCGGGCTCCCCGCCGACGCGGCACCGCGTCAGCAGCGAGTACCCGGCCAGGCGGCCGTCCGGCGTCTCGGCGACCAGCGACAGCCCGGGGATCCACGCCGGGTCGGCGCGCAGCGCGTCCACCAGGTCGGCCTCCTCCGGCGTGGGGAACGCCGCGAGCAGGACCTCCCGGATGCCCGCCGTGTCGGCGGGCGCCTCCGCGCGGATCGTCCAGGCGGGCGCCCCGGCGGGCTCGCCGGGGACGGGCCGCAGGACGTACCCGGCGTACCGGTAGTCGCCGCCGTGCGCCCTGCGCAGCGCGATCTCCTCCCGGGCGGCCGCCGCCGCCTCGGCCATGCCGGGCCGGTCCGGATCGGCGGCCGCGAGCCGCTCCTCCAGCGGCGTGTAGTACTCGTCCCACCAGTCGGCGTCCGGCAGCGGCAGGTGCGCGACGACCTCGTACCCGGCGGCCCGCGCCGCAGCGGCGTTCTCCGCCGGGGTGCGGACCGGGTACACCCGGTCCCAGAAGGCGCGGGCCTCCTCCGACGGCGACGCGGTGGCCCATTCGATCTCGGTGAGGACCAGGACGCCGCCCGGCGCGAGCAGCCGCCGCCACCCGCGCAGCCCGGCGTCCAGGCCGATGTTGTAGACCGCGCCCTCGCTCCAGACCAGGTCGTAGGTCCGGTCGGGGAACGGGAGCCGGTCCATGGAGCAGCGCATCGCGCGGATCCGGTCGTGCAGGCCGCGCCGCCGCGCGGCGGCGAGCAGCTCCGCGAGGAACGGCTCGTGCAGGTCGACGGCGTCGACCCGCGCGCCCGCCTCCGCCGCCAGCAGCAGCGCGGACCGGCCGGGGCCGCTGCCCGCGTCGAGCGCGCGCGGCGCGTCCGGCAGCGGACCGGCCAGGGCCAGCAGCCGGCGGGTGGTGGCGTCGGAACCGGGGCCCTGCCTGGGCAGCCCGTGATGCAAGGCGAACGCCGCCTCGATGATGTGGTGCGAAGACAACTGGAAAACCTCGAAAGGAAAGGGGGCCGGGCGGCCTGCGTCAGGCCGCGGCCCGGGAAGTGAGGACGACTCGGAAGCCGCGCACGGCGGCACGCACGACGGTCATCGACTCACCTCCTCCTTTCGCCGGGCCCGACGCTAGCAGGACCGTCCTTGCCCGCGCCTCCCCCTTTTTCAGCCGGACGCCTCCACCGCGCCGAGCAGGCGGCGGATCAGCGCGCGTTCGGCGTCGGTCTCGCACAGGCCGAGGGCCTCCCGGTAGGCGGCGGCGGCCTCCGGCAGGCGGCCCAGGCGGCGGAGCAGGTCGGCGCGGGCCGCCGCGTACGGGTGGTAGCCGCGCAGCCGCGGTTCCCCGGCCAGCCCGTCCAGCAGCGCCAGCCCCTCCGCCGGGCCGTCCCGCATCGCCACCGCCGCCGCCCGGTTCAGCGCGACCACCGGCGACGGCGTCAGCGCGAGCAGGACGTCGTACAGCGCGACGATCTGCGGCCAGTCGGTCGACGCGACGTCCGGGGCCTCGTCGTGCAGCGCGGCGATCGCCGCCTGCACCCCGTAGGGGCCGGGCGGCCCGCCGGTCAGCGCGGCCTCCGCCAGGCCGCGGCCCTCCTCGATCAGCGCGCGGTCCCAGCGGGAGCGGTCCTGCTCGTCCAGCAGGAGCAGGCCGCCGTCGGCGCCGACCCGCGCGTCCCGCCGCGCGTGCGTGAGCAGGACGAGCGCGAGCAGCCCCGCGGTCTCGCGCTCGTCCGGCAGCAGCCGCCGCAGGATGCGGGCCAGCCGCACCGCCTCCGCCGCGAGGTCGTACCGGGCGGCGGCGTACCCCTCGGTGTAGATCGAGTAGACGACCTGGAGGACGCCCGGGAGCCGCGCGGGCAGCTCGTCCGGGCCGGGGACGCGGAACGGGATGCGGGCCTCGCGGATCCGGTGCTTCGCCCGGACGATCCGCTTCGCCATCGTCGCCGTCGGGACGAGGAACGCCCGCGCGACCTCGGGGGTCGTGAAGCCCGCGAGGCAGCGCAGGGTGAGCGCCGTCCGGTCCTCGGCGGCCAGCGCCGGGTGCGCGCAGGTGAAGAACAGCTGGAGCCGCTCGTCGGGGAGCCCGCCGTCCGGGGCCGGCGGCGGAGCGGGCGCGGCCCGCTCCGCCTCGACCTGCATGACCGCGAGCCGCGCCGCGTACGCCTGGTCCCGCCGCAGCCGGTCCACGGCCTTGCGGCGCGCCGTCGTCATCAGCCACGCGCCCGGGCTCGGCGGCACCCCGTGCACCGGCCAGTGGACGAGCGCCGCCTCGATCGCCTCCGAGGTGACCTCCTCGGCCAGGTCGAGGTCGCCGAACCGCCGGACGAGCGCGGCCAGCAGCAGGCCGCGCTCCTCCCGGAAGACCGCCTCCACCGAGGCCCGGGCGTCCGGTTCGGACATGTCAGTACTCGTCGGTGACCGGACGGACGACGATGGAGCCGTCGCGGGCCCCGGGGCAGCGGGCGGCCCAGTCGAGGGCCGCGTCCAGGTCGGGGACGTCGATGACGTAGTACCCGCCGAGCACCTCGCGCGCCTCGGCGAACGGCCCGTCCGTGGTGATGACCCGCTCGCCGTCGGCGGTGACCCGCACCTTCGTGGCGGTGGTCATGTCGGCGAGGGCGTGCGAGGCGACGACGACGCCGGCGCCCTGGATCTGCTCGTCGAACTTCTGCCAGTCGGAGAACTCGCAGACGGCCTGCGCCTCCGCCTCCTCCGCGCTGTCCGCCGGACCCGCGTTGATCAGCAGCATGTACTTCATGGTGTTCGCTCCCGTGTCGTTGTTGCCCAACGTCTTATCTACGAACGGGACCTCGCCCCATGGACACCTTCCCCAAAACTTTTTTCGTCAGTTGCGGGAGTGGCTCGGCGCCCGGTCCTGCCGCCCGCCGCCGCTCTGGGCGGGCGGGCCCTGCCGGGGCTTGCCGCCCTGCGCCTCCTGCCCCCGCGGGTTCGCGTTCTCGGGCCGCCCCGTCGGCAGGTCCTTCGGACGGCCGGGCGAGGACGGCGCGGACGGCACGGACTGCTCGGGCCGGCCCGGCGTCGCGGACGGCCGCGCCGACGGCCGCGCGCTCGCCGACCGCCCGCCCTCGGGCGTCCGTCCGGCGGACCGCCGCGGCGTCGCCGGCGGGGACGTGCGCGCGTTCGGGCTCGACAGCGCGGGCGGGGCGGCCGGGTGCGGGTGCCGTCCGGGCATCGCCGGTTCGGTGCGCGCGGGCCTCGGCGCCGGCGACGGGTCGGCGCCCTCGTCCTGGCCGGGCAGGTTGCCGGTGCCGGCGGCGATCGCGGCGCCGCCGCACACGGCGATCGTCACGGCGACCAGCACGGCCTTGACCGTCACGAACCGGCGCAGGACGGGATGCCGCGGCCGTTCGGCGGCGGGCCGCGCCCGCACGGCGGCGGTGAACGCGGCCGCGGCGGCGTCCTCGCCGGCCGGATCGGCGGGACGGGCGGGCGCCGCGGCGGCGTCCAGGAGTTCGCGCAGTGCGGTGTGCTCACCGGCCGGGGCGGACCCGGACAAAAGGAGGTCGGCGGTCCGGCGGTTCGGCCGCCCGGACCTGCGGTCGTCGTTCATCTCACCCCTTCAGCGCCGGTACCGCCGCTTTTGTCACTCTGCAGGAGGGGGAGCGGTTCCGTGCGCGGACGAGCGGGTGCGCCGGCCCCGGAGCCGGCCTCGGCGCCGGTGTCCGTGCCGGCGTCGGCGGCGAGCCGGTCGGCGAGCCGCCGCAGCCCCCGGTACGCGGCCGTCCGGACCGCCCCGGGGCGCTTGCCGACGACCTTGCCCGCCGTCTTGGCGTCCAGCCCCACCACCACCCGCAGCAGCACCGCCTCGGCCTGGTCGGGGGGCAGCTCGGCGATCAGCCGCAGCGCGTCCCGGGTGGCGAGGCCGTCCAGCGCGTCCGCCTCGGTGTCGCCGTCGGACGTCAGCGCGGCCAGGACGTCGTCGGACAGTTCGGTGGCGGGCCGCCGGGAGGTGCGGCGGAGCTGGTCGAGGGCGCGGTGCCGGGTGATCGTCGCGGTCCAGCCGCGGAAGCCGTCCAGGTCGCCGCGGAAGCCGGGCAGGTCGCGCGCGATCTGCAGCCACGCCTCGGACGTCACGTCCTCGGCGTCGGCGCCGACCATGGCGGCGGCGAACCGGAGCAGCCGGGGCTGCACGTCGCGGTACAGCAGCCGGAAGGAGGACTCGTCGCCGTCCTGAGCGGCGCGCAGGGCGCGGCTCAGCTCGGCGTCGCGCTCCGTGGGCACCGCCCGCGACTTCCTTGTCACCCGCAGCATTGTGCAGGTATTTCCCCTGCGCCGCCGGGCCTTCGGCGATCCGCCGGGACGGATCCGGGTGACCGGCCGGTCCCGGCGGCGCGGGAAAAGCCGGTGACCTCGCAGGACCAATCACGCGTAGACCGCCGGACGCCGGGAACAATCCGGGGTGTCCCGTCGGTTGTACGGGACAGCCGATGTGCCTGGTGTCCCCGGGCCTCACCTAACGCCTTCACGGAATACCGTTCGGCTGGAGCCGTGTTGCGCATATCGCCGAGAGGCGACCCGCACATCGGCGCACGATCAGGGCCCCACCGGGCCGCACCGCCCGGCCGGGGCCCTGGTCTTTACTTCCTGCGCCGCCCTCCCCCCGCCGGAGCGGACCGAGAACACTGCGATTGCGTCCGAAGGCAGGTGCGAGCGGAGCGAGAACCTGATCGCGCAGCGAGCCCCCTGGGCGAGTCGGAGCGATGCAGCAATCGCATGCATTGCCCGTTGAAGGAAGGCGGTCTACCGCCTGACGCCGAGGGCAATGCGCGACAATACGTGCATGAGTCTTGCGGCGCACTTGGAGGAGCTCGGCCGGCCGCTGGTCGAGGAGCAGCTTCGGCACCCGACCGTCGCGGGGATCGCCCGCGGCGACCTCGACGAGGCGGTGTTCCGCTCCTGGCTGGAGCAGGACTACCTCTACCTGCTCGACTACACGCGCGTCTTCGCCCGGCTCGCGTGGCAGGCCCCGGACGCGCACCTGGGCGACCTCGTCGACCTCGCGCACTCCACCCTGCACGAGGAGCTGGCGCTGCACCGGTCGCTGTCCAGCGAGTTCGGCGCCGACCTCGACGGGGCGGAGAAGGGCCCCGCCTGCGCCGCCTACACCGCGTTCCTGCTGGAGAGCGCCGCCTCCTACACCGATGGCCTCGCCGCCCTGTACCCGTGCATGTGGGGGTACTCGACGCTCGGCCTGCGCCTCGCGGAGGACCCGCCCGCCGAGCCCCGCTACCGCCGCTGGGTCGACACTTACGCCGACCCCGGCTTCGCCGCCCTGACCCGCCGCTGCGCCCAGATGATCGACGAGTCCGGCACCGACCGCGAGCGCGCCGAGCGGTTCTTCCTCGAAGGCATGCGCCACGAGCTGGCGTTCTGGGACGTCCCCGCCTGACCGGCCGGACGCGCGCCCCGAGTTGATCAGCGGGCGCGGAACGCTTCGAGCATCCGCGCGAGCGCGTCCCACGCGTCGTCCAGGTCGCGGTCGCGGCGCGCCGAGCCGGCGAGCCACAGGGCGGCCTCGTTCATCGCGCCCGACAGCAGGCGCGCGAGCGGCTCGACGGGCCGCGGCGCGATCGTCCCGAGCTCCATCAGGCCGGTCAGCGCGTCCGTGAGGTGCCGCGCGGACGCGGCCTCGTCCATCGCGCGCCACTCCGTCCAGCCGAGCACCGCCGGGCCGTCCACGAGCATGACGCGCTGGACGTCCGGGGCGGTGCTCGCGGCCAGGAACGCGCGGCACCCGGCGAGCAGCCGGTCCCACGGGTCCGCTTCGGCGTCGGCCGCGGCCGCGACGCGCGCCGCGACCTCGTCCTGCACCTCCCGCAGCACCTCCCGGAACAGGGCGCCCTTGCTCTCGAAGTGGTGGTAGAGCGCGCCCTTGGTCACGTCGGCGGCGGCGACGATCTCCGCGAGCCCGACCGCCCCGTAGCCCCGTTCGGTGAAGAGGCGCCTGCCCTCGCGCAGCAGCGCCCGCCGGGTCTGCTCGCGCCGCCTGCTCCGGACGCCGTCCATCGCGCTCCCTCGTTGACATACCGACGGTACGTGAATAGCGTACTTCACATACCGACGGTATGTGAAAGGGAACGCCATGCGCCTGACCAGCTTCTATCCGGTGATCTGCACCTCCCGCATCGCCGAGTCGCGCGACTTCTACACCCGGCTGTTCGGCTTCGAGGCGACCTTCGAGGCCGACTGGTACGTCAGCCTCCGCCGGCCCGGCCCGCTCCCGTACGAGCTGGCGCTCCTCGACCACGCGCACCCGACGCTGCCCGAGGCGTACCGCGCGCCCGTCCGGGGCCTGCTGCTCAACTTCGAGGTGGAGGACGTCGACGCCGAGTGGGACCGGCTCGTCGTCCGGGGCGGACTGTCGCCCGAGCTGCCGCTGCGCGACGAGGACTTCGGGCAGCGCCACTTCATCGTGGCCGACCCGGACGGCGTCCTGATCGACGTCATCACGCCGATCGCCCCGACGGGCGCGTTCGCCGATCAGTACGTCGGCGCCAGCGCCGGGTAGTCGGTGTAGCCCTCCGCGCCGCCCCCGTAGATCAGCCGGGGGTCGTACTGCGCGAGCGGGGCGTCCGCGGCGAAGCGCCGCGGCAGGTCGGGGTTCGCGATGAACAGGCGGCCGAACGAGAAGACGTCCGCGAGGCCGGCCGCGAGCGCCTCCTCCCCGGCCCGCCGCGCGGTCGGCTCCGGCCCGTTGTAGTTGCCGATCAGCGTGCCCGACCAGCGCGGCCGCAGGTCGGCGAGCGCCCCGTACGCCCCGCGCTCGATGACGTGCAGGTACGCGAGGCCGCGCGGCTCCAGGGCGTCCACGAGCGCCCGGTACGTCGCCTGCGGGTCCTCCTCGGCGATCTCGTTCTCCGGGTTGCCGGGCGAGATCCGCAGGCCCGTGCGCTCCGGGCCGACCGCGTCCGCGACGGCCTCGACGACGTCGAGCGCGAACCGCAGCCGTCCGGACGCCGAGCCGCCGAACCGGTCGGTCCGCCGGTTCGTGTTCTCGGCGAGGAACTGCTGGATCAGGTACCCGTTCGCGCCGTGCACTTCGACGCCGTCGAACCCGGCACGGATCGCCGCCCGCGCCTCGTCCGCGAAGTCCGCGATCGTCGCCTCCGCCTCGGCGGTCGTCAGCGGGCGCGGCACCACATGCTCGACCATGCCCTCGCGGGTGAAGATCGGATCCGACTCGATCCGGACGGCCGACGGCGCGACGGGCGGCGCGCCGTCCGGGAGCGTCAGCGGGTGCGTCATCCGCCCGACGTGCCAGAGCTGCGCGAAGATCCGCCCGCCCGCCGCGTGCACGGCGCCGGTCACCGCGCGCCACCCCTCGACCTGGGCGTCCGTCGCCAGGCCGGGGATGCCGGGCCCGCCCTTGCCGAACGGGTTCGGCCAGATGCCCTCGGACACGATGAGCCCGGCCCCGGCCCGCTGCGCGTAGTACTCGGCGGCCAGCGGGTTCGGGACGCCGGTCGCGTCGTCCGCCCGGCCGCGCGTCATCGGCGCCATCGCGATCCGGTTGGGAAGGTCGAGGTGCGGGCCCGCGTAGGGGCGCAGGAGGTCGCTCATGGTCTCTGTCCTCTTCCGTGGTGGGGGCGTTCAGCGGGCGACGGCCGTGGCTTCGACCTCGATGCGCCAGTCCGGCTGCGCGAGCGAGGAGACCTCCAGGAGCGTGTCGGCGGGGTAGGGCTCGCTGAGGAACTCCGCGCGGAGCTTGATGACGTCGTCCAGGTCGGCGGCCATGTCCCGCACGAAGATCCCGATCTTGACGACGTCGGTGAGGTCGGCCCCGGCCTCGTTCAGCACCCGCCGCACGTTCCGGAACGCCTGCCGCCCCTGCTCGAGGAAGCCGCCGGGGACCGTCCGGCCCCGCTCGTCGATGCCGGCCTGGCCGGAGACGTGGATGAAGCCGTTCGCCCGGATCGCCTGGGAGATCTTGTACGGCTCGTACCAGTCCGGCGCGGTGGCGATGCGCTCGATCACGTCGCCCTCCTTAGATGTATGTACTTGCATGTTCTGTATGTGCATGCATATTGGTTGCGGCGGTACGCTGTTGTCAAGACGGGAAAGACCGGGGTGGCGAAACAATGCGGACGGACGACCAGTGCTGGGACGACGTCGTGACCCTCTACGGACGCATCGAGCACCGGCTCGCCAAGGCACTGCAGCGGCACGGCATCGGGCTCTCCGAGTACTGGGCCCTCTGCCGCCTCGCCCTCGCCGAGGACGGTGAGCTGCGCATGCAGGAACTCGCCGACCTCATCGGCCTCAACCAGAGCTCGGTCAGCCGCCTCGTCACCCGCCTCGAGAAGGCCGGGCTGACCCGCCGCGACCACTGCCCGGACGACCGCCGCGGCGTCTACACGGTGATCACCGACGAGGGCCGGGCGCTGCACGACAAGGCGACCCCCGCCTACCGGGCCGAACTCAGCGCCGCGCTCGACGAGGCCGGCGCCGACCCGGCGCTCGCCCCGCTCGTCCACCGGCTGCGCGCCCGCTGAACGCGCGAACGCGCGGCCCCCGCGAGGGGACCGCGCGCTCCCGCGTGCCGTGCGCTCAGCTCGCCGCCGGGATCTTCGGCCGCTCCGGCGCCGCGGACGCCGGCACCGCCCCGGCGTCGTCGGCGAGCGCCCGGAACCGGCGCAGCCGCAGGCTGTTGCTCACCACGAACACCGAGGAGAACGCCATCGCCCCGCCCGCGATCATCGGGCTGAGCAGGCCCGCCGCCGCCAGCGGCAGCGCCGCCACGTTGTAGGCGAACGCCCAGAACAGGTTCCCCTTGATCGTCCGCAGCGTGCGCCGCGACAGCCGGATCGCGTCCGCCGCCGCCCGCAGGTCGCCGCGCACCAGCGTCAGGTCCGACGCCTCGATCGCCACGTCCGTCCCGGTGCCCATCGCCAGGCCCAGATCGGCCTGCGCGAGCGCCGCCGCGTCGTTCACGCCGTCCCCGACCATCGCGACCGTCCGGCCCTCGCCCTGCAGCCGCTTCACGACGTCGACCTTGTCCTTCGGCAGGACGTCCGCGATGACCTCGTCGATCCCGACGGCGTCCGCCACCGTGCGCGCCACGGCCGCGTTGTCGCCCGTCAGCAGCACCGGCCGCAGCCCCAGGTCGCGGAACCGCCGCACCGCCTCCGCCGACGTCGGCTTCACCTCGTCCGCGACCGTCAGGACCGCGCGCGCCGCGCCGTCCCAGCCGACCGCGACCGCCGTGTGCCCGAGCGCCCGCGCGTCCGCCATCGCCCGCTCCAGCTCCGGCGTCAGGTGCTGCGACCACTCCTCCAGCAGCCGCGGCCGCCCGACGAGCACGCCGCGCCCGTCCACCACGCCCTGGACGCCCAGGCCCTCGACGTTCGCGAAGTCCTCGACCGTCCCGAGCGCGCCGGCCCGCTCTCGCGCGCCCCGCGCGATCGCCTGCGCGATCGGGTGCTCCGACGCGTCCTCCAGCGCCCCCGCCAGCCGGAGCGCCTCGTCCGCCGCGACGCCCTCCGCCGTGACGACGTCCACCAGCGCCATCTTCCCGGTCGTGACCGTGCCCGTCTTGTCGAGGACGACCGTGTCGATCGTCCGCGTCGACTCCAGCACCTCCGGACCCTTGATCAGGATCCCGAGCTGCGCGCCGCGCCCCGTCCCGACCATCAGCGCCGTCGGCGTCGCGAGCCCCAGCGCGCACGGGCAGGCGATGATCAGCACCGCGACCCCCGCGGTGAACGCGGCCGCCGCGCCGACGCCCGTCCCGATCCAGAAGCCCAGCGTCGCGACCGCCAGCGCGATCACGATCGGGACGAAGATGCCCGAGATCCGGTCGGCGAGCCGCTGCACCTGCGCCTTGCCGGTCTGCGCGTCCTCCACGAGCCGCGCCATCTGCGCGAGCTGCGTGTCCGCGCCGACCCGCGACGCCCGCACCAGCAGCCGCCCGCCCGCGTTCACCGTCGCGCCCGTCACCGCGTCGCCCGGCGCCACCTCCACCGGCACCGACTCCCCGGTCAGCAGCGACGCGTCCACCGCGGACGAGCCCTCCTCGACCGTCCCGTCCGTCGCGATCTTCTCGCCCGGACGGACGACGAACAGGTCGCCGACCGCCAGGTCCTCGACCGGGATCCGCTCCTCCCGGCCGTCCCGGACGACCGACACCTCCTTCGCGCCGAGCTCCAGCAGCGCCCGCAGCGCCGCGCCCGCCCGCCGCTTGGACCGCGCCTCGAAGTACCGGCCCGCGAGGATGAACGCGATGACGCCCGCGGCCGCCTCGAGGTAGATGTTCATCGAGCCGTCCGAGCGGGTCATCGAGAACTCGAACCCGTGCTTGACGCCCGGCTCCCCGGCCGTCCCGAAGAACAGCGCCCACAGCGACCAGCCGAACGCGGCGAGCGTCCCCATCGAGACGAGCGTGTCCATGGTCGCCGCGCCGTGCCGCAGGTTCGTCCACGCGGCCTTGTGGAACGGCCACCCCGCGTACACGACCACCGGCGCGGCCAGCGTCAGCGACAGCCACTGCCAGTACTCGAACTGCAGCGCCGGGACCATCGCCATCGCGATCACCGGCACGGCCAGCACCACCGAGGTGACCAGCCGCTGCCGCAGCGGCGCCAGCTCGTCGGCGGGCTCCGCCGCCTCCGGGGCCGCCCCCGCGGCCTTCGGCGGCGGCGGTAGCTCCGCCGTGTACCCGGTCTTCACCACCGTCGCGATCAGGTCGTCCGGGGTGACGTCCCCGGTGAATTCGACCTTCGCCTTCTCGGTGGCGTAGTTGACGGTCGCGGTCACCCCGTCCATCCGGTTGAGCTTCTTCTCGATGCGGGCGGCGCACGAGGCGCACGTCATCCCGCCGATCGCCAGCTCGACGCGTCCGGAATCTGCGCCGGTCGTCATCGCCCCTCCCTCGCTCGTGTCTCGTGTCGCTAGTGGGTGTGGCCGTGGCCGTCGTCGGGCTCGCCGCCCTCGCGGGGCCCGGCCGGCCCGTCGGCGGGGAGCGCCGCGTTGCCCGCGTGCACGGTGAACTCGGCCGTCCGGACCTTGTCGCCGTGCTTGAAGTCCAGGTAGAGCCGGTACGCGCCCGCGCTCGGCGCCTCCGCGAAGAACGTGATCTCCGGCCCCGGCCGCGTCGTCCCGTCGCCGGGCTCGCCGTCCGGGTGGACGTGCAGGTAGGCGAGGTCGCCCGACCGCAGCGCGACCAGGTGCCCGTACGCCTCCAGGTACGGCTGGAGGTCGTCGACCGGCCGTCCGTCCTTGCTGACGGTCAGCGTCAGCTCGCTGCTCTTCCCGGGGACGAGCCCGCCGGTGAGCCGCACCTCGTAGCCGTCCGCCTTCGCCGTCTGCGCGGGCTCCGGCAGCGGGACGGGCCGCAGGTCGCCGGGGGCGGTGATGTCGGTGCCCAGCGTGTACTGGCGCGCCGCCCCGGTGGGCTTGAAGTCGGTGAAGAACCGGTAGACGCCCGCGTCCGGCAGGGTCAGCGGCACCGTCCAGACGCCGTTCGCCAGCGTCGGGTGCAGGTGCTGGAACCCCGACAGGTCGCGGCGCGCGACGATCAGGTGCAGCCGCTCGCCGTGCAGCGGTTCGAACCCGGTGACGGGCCGGCCGTCCGGTCCGTTGATCGTGAAGGAGAAGTCCGTCTTCTCCCCGGCCTCGACGGTCGTCCGCCGGGGCGCCAGGGTGTAGCCGTCCTCGGACACCTGGAGCCCGCCCGGCGCCGCCGCGCCGGCCGCGTGCCCGCCGTGGCCGCCCTGCTCTCCGTGTCCGTGGCTCTCCGTCTCCGGGGCCGCGCCCACGGGACCGGTCACGTTGCCGGCCCCGAGGGCGCCGCCGAAGACGGCGGCCAGGCCCAGGGCGTACGCCCCCAGCTTGGTCGCGGTGTTCATACCGTTCAACTCCGCTCGCTGATCGCGGCCGCGGCCGCTTACGCCTTCAGTTCGTAGCCGGCCTCGTCCACGGCGGCCCGGATGAGCTCGACGTCGACGGGGGCCTCGCTCGTCACGGTCACCGTGCCGGCCTTCAGGTCGACGTCCACGTTCGTGACGCCCGCGACCTGGCCGACCTCCTCGGTGACCGCGCTGACGCAGTGCCCGCAGGTCATCCCGGCGACGGTGTAGGTGCTCGTGCTCATCTCGGGTTCCTCCCTCACTTGTACCCCCTGGGGGTATCTCGCTGTCGTCATGCTGCCATAACCGGACACCCCTGGCAACCCGTACCCCCTAGGGGTTATTTCGAGATCCCCGTCACACCCTCCGCCGTGCAAGACGACACTCTGCGCGCGCGCCGAAAAGAGGGCTCCCTGTACGAAAGTTATCCACAGCCTGTGCGTCGAAGTGACTAGTCATTCCCCCGCGATATGTCGGCGTTTGTGGACGTATCGCCGCCGAAGGGGCCCCACCCGCCCGGTTGTGCACAGAGTTATCCACAGCTTTCCACGGGGGTGTGGACAGTCGTCCCCATCACCGATACTGGTCCCATGCCCGAGTTGCCAGAGGTCGAGGCGCTGACGTCCTTCCTGCGCGAGCGCGCGGTCGGCCGCGTCGTCGCCCGCGTCGATGTTCTCGCCATCTCCGCGCTCAAGACCTACGACCCGCCGATCACCGCCCTCGGCGGCCTCACGATCACCGCCGCGGCCCGGCACGGCAAGTTCATCGACCTCGACGTCGACGGCGTCCACCTCGTGATCCACCTGGCCCGCGCCGGCTGGCTCCGCTGGCACGACGAGCTGCCCGCCAAACCGGCGCGGCCCTCCGCCAAGAACCCGCTCGCCCTCCGCCTGCACCTCGACGACGGCTCCGGCTTCGACCTCACCGAGGCCGGCACGAAGAAGGGCCTCGCCGTCTACGTCGTCCGCGACCCCGCCGACGTCCCGGGCATCGCCGCCCTCGGCCCCGACCCCCTCGACGACGCGTTCACCGTCGACGCCCTCCGCGAGATCGTCGGCGGCAAGCGCACGCAGATCAAGGGCCTCCTGCGCGACCAGAAGGTCATCGCGGGCATCGGCAACGCCTACTCCGACGAGGTCCTGCACGCCGCCCGCACGTCCCCCTTCAAGATCGCCGCCACCCTTGACGACACCGAGGTCGCCGCCCTGCACGACGCGATCGTCACGACCCTGCGCGACGCCGTCGAGCGCTCCCGCGGCCTCGAAGCCCGCAACCTCAAGGGCGAGAAGAAGACCGGCCTCCGCGTCCACGGCCGCACCGGCGAGAAATGCCCCGTCTGCGGCGACACCGTCCGCGAGGTCTCCTTCGCCGACTCGTCCCTCCAGTACTGCCCCACCTGCCAGACGGGCGGCAAACCCCTGGCCGACCGCCGCCTCTCCCGCCTCCTCAAGTAACCGGTTCTTCGCCTGACCGGTCTGTCGCCCGACCCCTTGGAGAATCGTCCGGACGAACCTTCCCCGGACGGGCGGCGTCGTACGTGGTGATCACCCTGCGCCGGGGGCGGCGCAGGGCGCCGTTGCTCCGATCCGTCTGACCGTGGGGAAGGAATGGACAGTGATCATGCCGTTACCGCAGGAGCAACCGGGCGCCGACCTCGGGGTGGACTCCCTCGAAGCGCATGATCCCGCGTCCGTCGGCGGGCACCGGCTGCTCGGCCGGCTCGGGGAGGGCGGCATGGGCGTGGTCTACCTCGGGCTGGACTCCGCCACCGGCCGCAAGGTCGCCGTCAAGGTGATCCGTCCCGACCGGTCCGAATCCGCCGAATTCCGTGCCCGGTTCGACTCCGAAGTGTCCCATGCCCGGCGGGTCGCGCCCTTCTGCACCGCGCAGGTGCTCGACCACGGCGAGGACGGCGAACTCTCCTACCTGGTCACCGAGTACATCCGCGGCCCCTCCCTCAGCGAGCACGTCACCGCGCACGGCGGCCTGCCGCTCGGGCCGCTGCGCAGCCTCGCGGCGGGGGTGGCGGCCGCCTTGACCGCGATCCACGCCGTCCGGCTGGTGCACCGTGATCTCAAGCCGAGCAACGTGCTGCTGGCCGCCGACGGGCCGCGCGTGATCGACTTCGGCATCTCGCGCGCCCTGGACACCGACGACCACCACACCCGGACGGGCGCCGTCATCGGCAGCGGCGGCTACATGGCTCCCGAGCAGGCGCTCGGGAAACGGGTCGGCACCGCGGCCGACGTGTTCGCCTGGGGGACGCTCGTCGCCTACGCGGCGACCGGGCGCAACCCGTTCGGTACGGGTTCCGCCGCGGTCCTCGCCGCCCGAGCGCAGCAGGCCGCGTACGACCTGTCGGGTCTGCCGCCCGACTTCGAGCCGGTCATCCGGTCCGCGCTCGACCCGGAGCCGAGCCGCCGCCCGACGGCCGAGGCCCTGCTGGCCCGGTTCGTGGGCGAGCACGCCCAGCGCGAGACGGTCACCGACATCATCCACGACACCTGGCGCCTCGGGACGACCGTGCACGACGCCGTCCCCGCGGACTCGTCCGTCGGGCCGACCGGCCGCGCCGGGGAAGGCCCGAGGACGCCGCGCCGGCCGTGGCCCTGGATGCTGGTGGCGGTCGGGGCGACCGTGGTGGCCGCGACCAGCACGACCGCCTACCTCCTCGGCGGTGGCGACGGGACCCGCACCGAAGCCGGCCGGCCGACCGGGAACACGGGGCAACCGGCGCCCGCCACGCCCGGCGGCAAGGCCGATACGCCCCTGCCGCAGGATCCGACGTTCTCGTCCGTCACCGGCGTGATGCTGAAGAATCCCAAGGCCGGAAGGTGCGTCGACATTCCGGGGCTCCATGGGGGCAGGCTCGGCAGCGCGGTCCGCGTATGGAACTGCAACACCTCGTCACCGGACAACCAGAGGTGGGACCTCATGGTGGGGCCGGGCAAGGGGCCGCGCGGCGCTTCCCTGTTCGTGGTCCGCAACTCCAAGTCCCGCAACTGCTTCGACGTACCCGGTCGCGAGGGCGGCGTGCCGGGCGCGGCCCTCACCGAGGGCGTCTGCCACCCGGGTCCCGGCGACAACCAGATGTGGTACCTCGAGAAGAAGGGCAACGGCCGTTTCTCCGTCCGGCACGCGACCGGTGACCGGCTGTGCCTGGGCGTCGCCGGGAAGGGGCGCCACCGCGACGGGGATCGGCTGAGGCTCTTCGAGTGCGGCTCCCAGCACGCCCAACTGTGGTCCTTCGGCTGGACCTGACCGACGGCCCCGTCCGCACCTGCTCGTCATCGACCGGGCGCGCCGCCACGCCGGGGGGCGTGGCGGCGCGCGGTCCCCTACTCGGCCTGCGGCTCCCCGGCGACCGGGGCTCGGCCGGCGATCACGGCGCCGACGGCCAGCCCGGCGACGGCGAGGACCGCGGCGACCAGGAACGGGTCGCCGGCGTGCACGGCCGGAGCGAACCCGACGCCGACGTAGACGGCCACGCCGGCGGCCCCGCCGAGCTGGTCGGCCGCCCGCTGGACACCCGAGGCGATCCCGGCGTCCTCGTCGGTCGTTCCGCTGACCGCGATGTACTGGAGCCCCACGAGCCCGAAGCCCATCCCGGCGGCGATCAGCAGCATCGCGGGCAGCAGCCACGCCGCCCCCGCGTCCGAAACCGCCACGAGCGCGATCACCGCCATCGCGCCCGCCGCGGCCCCGAGGCCCGTCAGCACGCACGCGCGCGCTCCCCAGCGGCCCAGCAGCCGCGGCACGAGAACGGAGGCCGCGATGAGCGCGACGGCCAGCGGCAGCATGGTGAGCCCGGCCCCGAGCGGACCGATCCCGAGACGGTCCTGCAGGTAGAACGTGAACAGCAGGAACGAGGTCGACAGCGCCCCGCTGAGCAGCATCGTCGTCAGGTTCGCCCGCACGCGGGCGCGGTCGGCGAAGAAGGCGAGCGGCACCAGCGGGTTCGGGGACCGCGACTCGACCCGCACGAACCCGACCGCGGCCAGCACCGCACCGGCCAGCGCCGCCAGGCTCACCCACAGGTTCGTCCCGGACTCGCCCGCCTCGACCGCCGCGAAGGTGAACAGCAGCGGGCACGCGGTCAGCAGCAGCGCACCCGGCAGGTCCAGCCGGGCCCGTCCGCGCGGAGCGGGACGGTCGGCCCGGACGAGCACGAGCGCGGCCACGAGCACGACCAGGATGAACGGCACCGAGATCAGGAAGATCCAGCGCCAGCCCAGGTGGGCGGTGATGATCCCGGAGAGGGCGAACCCGAGCACCAGCCCGCAGCTGGCGACCGCGGCCCACACGCTCAGGGCCCGCGACCGGCGCGGCCCCTCGGGGAACATCAGCACGATGGTCGCCATCGCCGCCGGCAGCGCGACGGCCTCGCCCGCCCCCTGGACGAGGCGCGCGGCCACCAGCACCGGGAACGTGGGCGCCAGCCCCGCCAGCAGCGAGGCCGCCCCGAACAGCGTCGTGCCGGCCACCAGGGTGCGGCGGCGGCCCAGCAGGTCGCCGAGGCGGCCGCCGAGCATCAGCAGCCCGCCGCCGGTGATGGTGTAGCCGACCACCACCCAGGTCAGCGAGTGCCCGTCGACGCCGAGGTCCGCGCCGATCGACGGCAGCGCGATGTTGACCACGGTCACGTCGACCGCGATGAAGAACTGCAGCATGGACATCGTGCCCAGCACGAGCCACGCGCGCGTGGGAGACGGGCTTTGCCCGCGGGAAGAGGTGACGCCTGAAAGCATCGGGTGCTCCGTCGCTCTGGAGAGTTTCCGAGCAGCACGAAGGGCCGCTCCGGACTGATCACGAAGCGACTGGACGTTCCAGGAAGGGGGTGCTGTGAGCCGAACGTCCCGCCGCTAGCGGGACGTCCTGGTCACTGCCGCGCAAGCGGCCGCGCACGAAGCGGCTGACATGCCCGCCAGCCTACCAGCGGGCGCGGGCGTCACTCGGGGGGCGTCCAGCCCGCCGCGTCCCAGACGCCGAGGGCGAGGCGGTCGTAGTGGGAGTAGGAGGGGACGTCGTCCTGGGCGAACAGGGTGAACACGGTCGCCCCGCGCTCCCAGACGTCCCAGCGCACCCCCTGCCCGAGGTCCCCGTGCACGCTCGCGGGCGGCCCGATCAGCCCCTCGACCAGCCCCCGCACCCGCAGGAACTCCGCCCCGAACTCCGCGGCCCCCGCCTCCGGCAGCCGCTCCCAGTCGTCCCCGTAGTCCTCGTCGAGATCGTCCTCGTCGTCCTCGTCGAGGTCGTGCTCTTCCCCGTCCACCGGCACCGGCGGCCACAGCAGGGCGAACGGCAGCACGACGAACGAGTCGGGTTCCGGCGGCACCGCGCCGAGCTCCAGCTCCCAGCCGTCCCCGATCTCCAGCGCGTCCCCGTGCGTCCAGGCGACCTTCTCGTCCGCAGCCAGCCACCCGGCCCCGACGAGCCCGAGCCGAACACCCTCGCCCGTCCACAGCCCATCGGCCAGCCCCACCAGCGTCCGCACATGCGGCAGCCCGACCCGGCGCAGTTTCAAACTCACGCGCGAACCCTAACGCCCCCCACACCCGCGAAGAGCCCCAGCCCGCTCAGCCGTCCCGGCCCCCGATAGCGCGCGCGAGGGCGCGCCAGTCGTCTGCCGTGAGAGCCAACACGGGTCCCTCTGGGGCCTTGGAGTCCCGCACGAAGCACCGCCCGTCAAGAGCGGCCACCTCGACGCAGTCGCCGCCCCCCGTGCCGCCGCTGCCCGAACGGCTGCTCTTGCGCCACTGGACGTGGGCGAGCCGTTCACGGTCGATCATCCCGAGGGCCCCCTTCGATGGTCACTCGTAGGCTTCCGCCGCCGAGAGGATGCGGTTCACGGAGTCGTCCGGACTCAAGGCCAATTCGGTGAGAATTCCGAACCGAAGCGTACAGAAGCGGACGGCCTCGGTGGTTTCCAAGTATATGGAGCCGCCGATGCCTTCGGTGTAGCCGATGTCCGGGATCGGCTCGGGCAAGGTGAGGATCGAGAAGGGGCCGCCCAAAGCCGGGCTCGCACCGAGCTTCTTGGGAAGAACCTGCACGGTCGCGTTGCCCGAGTCCTGTATCTCAGCAAGCCGCCGAAGCTGCGTGCGCATCGTCTTCGGTGTTCCGACCTGGCGTTCGAGGATCGATTCTTCAAGGATGATGTGCAGTTCAGGAGGCGACTCGCGGCTGAGAATCTGTTGCCGGGCGAGGCGGGCGGTCACTCGGCGATCGACCTCGGTGGTCGCCAGCCCGGGTTCGATGCCGTTGATGAGAGCCCGCGCGTAGTCGCCGGTCTGCACCAGCCCGGGGACGATCAAGGTTTCGAATTGGCGCCTGGCGACCATGGCGACTTCGAGGTTGAACAGCGGATGGAAGTCCTCGGGCAGATCGCGGCGGTATGTCAGCCACCACCCGCGCTCTCCCACCGTGCCCGCGAGTTCCAGAAGCTCGGTTCGTGTCTTCGCGTCGGCGCCGTAGAGATCGAGCAGTTGCTCCACCTCCTTGAGCTTGACCCCCTGATGGCGGTTCTCGATCCGGGACAACTTGGGCTTCGACCAGCGTCCGGGCCCCTCGTTCAGCCGCTGTACAGCTTGCTCGATGGTCAAGCCCGCAGCTTCACGCAGCTGCTTCAAGCTCGCTGTCAGCTGCCAACGGCGCACGGTCGCGCTGACGGCGTCACCGTTGTCGCTGGTCATGGCCACCCCCTGTGGTCGCGTGGTGGGATCAACTTCCGGCATTCCGTTGACGAAAGTGGAATTCCATCTTAGATTCTGCACCGTACGCAGCGCACCCGTATCGACACAGTGCGTGAGGAGTCGCCGATGGGCATACGTGGTCGAGCAGCGGCCCGCCGGCGAGGACCTGGCGCCGGGGTCACACGTCGGTGCGCGGACGAGTTCGGGATGGCCTCGTTGTGCGGGAGTGCCGTTCTTGAGAAGCCGCCGCGCGGCCGGGACTGGATTGGAGCCCCGCCCGGCCGCGCGGCCTCCATCCCTCGAAAGGGAGGTAGGCATGAGGATAGCTTTGCGCGGGCTGACACGGCCGATATCAGGCGGCCGTGAGTCGCTTCGCGTGAGAGGCGGTCGCCGCGGCGGTGCGGCTTCCGTCGACGGTTCGCCGCGGTCGGATCGGTGGGGTGCGGACGGGCGCGGGCGGGCGTGGCGGGTGGATGTGCCCGGTGTGGCCGAGTCCGTCCCGCATCTGCGGCGGTGGGTGCGGCTGCCGCTGGCGGGGGACGCCGAGATGGCGGACGCGTTCGAGCTGATCATCAGCGAGTACGGCACCAACGCGCTGCGGCACAGCGCCAGCGGGGCGCCCGGCGGCCGGATCAAGGCCGAGCTTTCCTTCACCGTCCGGCACGTGTGCCTCGCGGTCCTGGACGGCGGTGGACCCGTCGTCGGGAAGGGTGTTCCGGCGGACGGCGGCGAACCGGCCGAGCACGGTCGCGGGCTCGTGCTCGCCGGTGCGTACGCCGACGAGGTCGGCCGGTTCGACACCCTCGACGGCCGCACCTCCTGGGCGCTGATCAGACGCTGAGATCCGGGTGCGCCCGGACGGGCGCCCCGCGCGGCCGGTGGCCCCGCCACCGGCCGTCCCGCCCGCTGCCCACGCGCGCGTCGGCGCGCCTTTCGGAGGTGACGCATGCCTTCAGCCCACGCCGTCCAGCAGTACCGAGCCGCTCACGGCGTCCCCGTCCCGCCTCGGATGCCGGACGACTTGGTGTTCGACATCGACCTCGATCGGGCCGTGGACGAGCTTCGGCGCGTCTTTCCCGGTGTGTGCCTCTGGTGGGGCGAGTACACCGGCTCGATCTGGGCCTTACTTCCCGACAGGTTGGTCGAGGCGAAGAATGCCCGTGACCTCGCGGTCGGTATCAGGTCGCTGCTCGAGCACGATGCCCGGAGTGTGGAGTGCCCGGGTGAGCGGCCTCGATCCGCGGCTGTGTCCGCTGTTCCGCCGCGTGTCCTGCCTCGCCGCCGGCGGACGCCCCGCGCGGCGCCGCGGCGCGGGCGTGGCCTGGCCGGACGTGCCCTGGCCTGGGCCTTCGCGTTGTTCGGGTGAGGCGATGGCGGCCGGTCAGGGGGTGGGGTGGTGGGTGCGGATGGTGTGGGCCACCAGGTCGGCGGTGACGTGGAGGGGGGTCGTGTCGTGGGTGGTGCGGCTCAGGAGTAGGGCGCCCTCGAACGCTGCGAGGACGTAGAGGGCCAGGTCGGCTGCGGGTTCGATGCCCTCGGCGGTGAAGCGGCGGGCGGTGGCGGCGCGCCAGCCGGCGAAGACCTCGGCGCACGCGTGGCGCAGGGGTTCGCTGGTGGTGGCGGCTTCGAGGGCGACGGTGGCGATCGGGCACCCGTCGCCCCAGTCCGACCGCTCCAGGGCGTCGGCGCTGAGGCGGAAGACGTCCTGGACGGACTCGTCGGCGCGGCGCTCGGTGCGTTCGTGGACGAGGTCGAACAGGCGCAGGTAGCGGGCGCCGGAGTGCTCGACCGTCTCGACGCCGAGCTGCTCCTTGCCGCGGGGGAAGAAGTGGTACAGCGAGCCCCACGGGGCCTCGGCGGCCGCGGTGATCTGCTTGAGGCCGGTCGCCGCGTAGCCCTGCTCGCGGAACAGCTGCGCCGCGGCCTCCAGCAGGCGTGCCCGGGTGTCGGATGCCATGCGGGGAGCCTACCGCTTGCGCTGAATAGATTGATCTATCTAGAGTGCCCGCATGATCCGAAGCGAGGACCGCGGGCCCGTCCGGCTGATCACGCTCGACCGTCCCGAGCGCCGCAACGCCGTGGACGGGCCGATGGCCGAGGCGCTCGGGGAGGCGGTCGGCGCCGCCGAACGCGACGACGGCGTCCGGGCCGTGGTGCTGACGGGGGCGGGCGGCGCCTTCTGCGCGGGGAACGACCTCAAGGCCATGGCCGCGGGCGAGTTCCCCGTGCCGGTCGCGGACGGTCCGCCGCCCATGCGGGTCACGCGGGCGGCGCCGGCGAAGCCGGTCGTCGCCGCGATCGAGGGCTACTGCTTCGGCGGCGGTTTCGAGCTGGCGCTGTGGGCCGATCTGCGGGTCGCGTCCACGACCGCCGAGTTCGGCGCGCTGAACCTGGCGCAGGGCTTGCCGTGCCTGGACGGCGCCACCGTGCGGCTTCCCCGGATCGTCGGGCAGGGGCGGGCGCTGGACGTCCTGCTGACGGCGCGGCGGGTCGCGGCGGAGGAGGCGCTCGCGTGGGGCCTGGTCACGCGCCTGGTGGAGCCGGGGGAGGCGTTGCGGGAGGGCCTGGCCTTGGCCGGGGCGGTGGCCGCGCTGCCGCCGGGGGCGCTGGGCGCGGCCCGGCGGTCGGTGCTGGAGCAGTGGGCGCTCCCGGAGGGCGAGGCCGCGCGCGGCGAGGCGGACCTGGCCCTCCGGTGAGCGGCCGCTACTTGCGGCGGGCCACGTCGTAGGCGGCGCAGCCGATCAGTTCCAGGGACACCTGGAGGCGCTGGAGGCTGATGTTGTCGGCGATCGTGTCCTCGGGCGTGTGGTAGGTCGGCTCGAGCTGGCTGGGCGCCTCGCCGCCGCGCCAGCTGAAGTTGCCGGCCGGGATCCCGCGCTCGAAGAAGGCTTCGTGGTCGCTGGAGCCGCGGGCGGTGGGCCCCTCGGCCTGGTCGGCGTAGCCGAGCCGGCGCGCGGCGGCGTTCACCGCGGCGGTGGTGGTGTTGTCCGCGCCGTCCACCGACAGCAGCCAGTACGTGTCCGCGGGCGGGTGGCTCGTGGCGACCATGTCGTTCTGGAAGCAGCCGGTGATCTGCGCGACGCCCGCCTCGTCGAGTTCCTTCACGTAGTGCCGGGCGCCGACCAGGCCGGACTCCTCCGCACCCCACAGGCAGATGCGGACGGCCTGCTGGGTGGGCAGGCGCCGCAGGACGCGCGCCAGTTCGAGGCACAGGACGGTCCCGCTGCCGTCGTCGTTCGCGCCGGGCGAGCCGGGGACGCTGTCGTAGTGCGCGCTGACGATGACGGCCTTGCCGCCGGGGTTCGGCAGGGTCGCCTTCCGCTCGGCCAGGACGTTGTACGAGGTCAGGCCGGAGTGGTGGGTGACCTTGAAGGAGAGCTTGCGGGCGCCCGCGCGGATCCGCTCGCCGTGGTACTCGGCGAGGCCCAGCACGGGGATCGCGACGGTCTCGGACAGGTTCGGGGTGAAGGAGCCCGGCTTGCGCTCGGGGTAGGTCTCCGAGCGGGCGTTGACGATGAGGGCCGCCGCGGCTCCCGCGGCGGCTGCGGCCTTGGCCTGCTCGGTCTCCTTGCCGACGACGCGGTCGAACAGGACGAGCCTGCCGCGCACGTCGCCCGTGACCTCGGTGACCTTGCCGACGTCCGCGACCTTGCCGGACGCAGAGGCGACGGCGGCCTGCGGGGAGGCGCTGCTCTGCCAGAGCCGCTCGCCGCGGGCGCGGATCTCCGCGAGGTACTTGTCGGCGACCGGGAACGGCTGCAGCTCGACCCGGTAGCCGAGGTCGCGCAGCTCGCGGGCGATGTAGCGGGCGGCGCGGTGCTCGGACTCGGTGCCGGCGATGCGCCAGCCGATCTGGTCGCTGAGCACCCGCAGGTGCCGCAGCGCGCGGCGGGCGTCGACGCGGGCGACCACGGCCCGGTCGCCGACGGAGAGGGAGGGGGGAAGGGCGGCGCCGGGGCGCTGCCGGGTCGCGGCGGTGGCGGTTCCGGGGAGCAGGCCGACGGTCGCGAACCCGGCGAAGGCCGCGGCACCGGCCAGCAGGTCGCGTCGTTTGACCTCGGACATGGGGCCTCCTCTGGCGAGGACGGCCGTTCCCGCCCGGCTCGGGTCGCGGGCCGGTGGCGGGTGACGGCAAGGACTGGAAGCGGGGCCCCGATGTGGGGAATCTAGGAAATTTCCCCCACGGCGACAAGATCAACCCGTCGCTCCGCAACCCAATCGTTGCCGGACGCCCGGCCCGCGGGACCGGGCGTCCGGCCTCGGAAGGAGAGGTCAGCCCGGTTTCGGCACGTCGCCGAAGAGCGGGGCCACCTCCGTCCAGCGGTGGAGCTGGCAGCCGTCCTCGCGGGAGAACGCCGTGTCGACCTTGCTTCCCCGCCAGGTGCCCTGGACGGTGGCGGTGGCGGGGCCGCCGTAGATCTTCGTGCAGATCTCGGTGGTGACGGGCTTGAACGGGTCCGCGGTCTCGGCGAGGGCGGCGCACGCCTCCGCGGCCTTCGGGTGGGTGCCGCCGGGCGGGTCGCAGGTGAGGTTCCAGGTCGTGGCGGGGGCGTCCGGAGAGGGCTTGACCTTGATCGTGAGGGTCTCCTCGGGGGAGCTGGACGGCTGCACCGCGGTGGAGCCGTCGGCGGATTCGCTCGAGGTGCTTTCGTCGCCGCAACCGGCCAATGAAAGGATCAGAGCCAGGCCGGACGCGGCGAGGAGTGGCGTCCGATACCGCATGCGTGATTCGACGCGGCGGGGTTTCGCGCGGTTCCATGGAGGAGTGATGATTTTCGGGGACGACGTGCCGGCGGTGCCGGCCGCCGAGGTGCCGGCGGACGCCTACCTGCTCGACGTGCGGGAACAGGACGAGTGGGACGCGGGGCACGCGCCCGACGCCGTCCACATCCCGATGGGCCGGCTCAGCGACCGGGCGGCGGAGATCCCGCGCGACCGCGAGGTGTTCGTGATCTGCCGGTCCGGGGGGCGGTCGGCGCAGGTGACCGTGGCGCTCAACCAGGCGGGGTGGCTGGCGAAGAACGTCGCCGGCGGGATGCAGGCGTGGGCGGCGGCGGGCCGCACGATGGAGGGGGACGGGGACCCGTACGTGGCTTGACCTTTTTGGGCGGTTGTTGCACACTTCCGTCTGATTTCCGCGGGAGCTCGGGCCGAGGCCGGGCTGAGAGGGCGAATCCAGAGGCGTCGCCGACCGCATGAACCTGTCCGGGTAATGCCGGCGTAGGGAGAGTGCTGCATGGCGTCCGCCGTCGACGAGGTCCCGTACACCCTGGACGAGCCGGCGCCGAAGGTCCTCGGCTTCTGGGACCAGAGCGCGTTCTGGGCGAACCTCGGGGTCAGCCTGCTGGCGTTCTCGGGCGCGTACACCGTGCTCGCGCCGGACGAGGACGGCGTGCCGACGCTGTCGATCGCCGCCGGGATCGTCGCGATGATCGTCGGGACGGCCGTCGGCGGGCTGATGCTCGGGCTCGCCGCCGTGCCGGGCGCCCGGACCGGACGTCCCGCGATGGTGCTGCTGCGCGGCCTGTTCGGCGCGCGGCTGTCGTACGTCCCGACCGTCCTGAACATCGCGCAGCTCGTCGGGTGGGGGACGTTCGAGCTGATCGTGATCGCGGACGCGGCGCGGCACCTGTGGGACGGCGTCCCCCGGTGGGGCTACGTGATCGCGGCGGGGGTGCTGACGACCGCCCTGACGATCTGGCCGCTCGGCTCGGTGCGGCTGCTGCGCCGGTACGTGACGGCGGCGGTGATGGTCGCGCTCGTCTACTTCTATGTGCGGTTGGTGCGGGAGCCGCTGCCGGATCTGACGGACGGGGGCTGGGACGGCTTCCTGATCGGCGCCGACGCGGCGCTGGCGGTGTCGATCTCGTGGGTGCCGGTCGCCGCCGACTACACCCGGCACGCGCGCAGCGAGCGCGGCGCGTTCGGCGCGGCGGCCGTCGGCTACTCGGTCACGCAGATCGTCGCGTACGTCCTCGGCCTGCTGGCCCTCGCGCTGGCGGGCGCGACCGGCAACGTGTTCGACCCGTTCCTCGCGGTGCCGCTGGGCGTGCTGTTCTTCGGCGTGTTCGTGCTGCGCGAGGCGGACCAGTCGTTCGCGAACGTGTACTCCACGGCGGTGTCGATCCAGAACCTCGCGCCCCGCGCCGACCGCCGCGTCCTGACGGTCGCGCTCGGCGCGCTGATCACCGTGCTGGCGCTCGCGCTGGACATCGGCGACTACGCGGGCTTCCTGTCGCTGATCGGGTCGGTGTTCGTCCCGATGCTGGGCGTGCTGGCCGCCGACTTCTTCCTCGGCCGGGGCCGGGACGGCTGGGACGGCTCGGCCGCGGCGCCGTCGCGGTGGGGCATGGTCGCCGCGTGGGTGGTCGGGTTCGTCGCGTACCAGCTCATCAACCCGGGCACGGTGAGCGGCTGGGCCGGGTTCTGGACGGACGTCCGAAACCTGCTGAACTTCGCGCCGCAAAGCTGGATGAGCGCGTCGCTGCTGTCGTTCCTGCTCGCCGGGGCGGCCGCGCTGGCCGTCGGCCGGCTGGCGAAACCGCGCGGCGCAGCGCGCTGACGTGGCGTTCTTCCGTTGCCGCGGCGGGAAGAGTGAGAACTTTTCCGTTGCGGTTCTCCGGCGCGGCAACGGGTCCGGTGGCACGATGACAGTCGTGCATCACCACGTCCACGACCCGATCGCGCGGGCGGTCATCGAGAGCGCCGCGGACGCGATCGTGGCCGTGGACGGCAAGCACCGCGTCACCGTGTGGAACCCGGCGGCCGAGCGGATGTTCGGCTGGACGGCCGAAGAGATGATCGGGCGCGTGCCGCCGATCGTCCCGGACGAGCTGAAGGCCGAGCACAACGCCGTCCAGGAGCGGCTGCTCACCCGCCGGGCCGGGGACGGCGGGCGGATCTCGATCGCGACCCGCCGGTTCCACCGCGACGGCCGCCTCATCGACGTCCGCATCGACACGAGCCTGCTGAAGGACCCGTCCGGCGCGCAGCTCGGCTGGGTCGGCGTGTACCGGCCGGTGGAGGACGACGAGATCGTCCAGCACCACATGACCGAGCGGGCGCGGCTGGTGCGGCGGCTGAACGACATCGTCGCCGACCTGAACGCGGAGCTGGACCTCGCGGTCGTCCTCGACCGGATCACCGCGGCGCTGATCGAGCTGACCGGCGCGGACGCGGGCGGGTTCGTCCGGATCGAGGGCGAGCGGCTGCGGCTGGTCAGCATGTCGGGGCTGCCGGAGCGGATGCGCGGGACGTCCGCGGAGCTGCGGCCGAGCCTGGTCGGGGAGCTGCTGCGCTCCGGCAAGACGATCAAGCTCGCGACGGGGGACCGGCGGCTCGGCGACCTGATCTGGGCGGAGCTGGAGGGGCTGCACACGATCGCGCTCGGGCTGTCGTTCGTGAAGGACAGGCCGTTCGGCGCCCTGTACGCGCTGTTCTCCGGCCGCAAGGTGGGGCATACCGAGCTGGAGCTGCTCGAACTGCTCGCGGGGCACGCGGGCGTCGCCGTCGGGAACGCGGTCGCGTACGCGGAGGTGGTCCGGCAGCGGGCGCACGAGCGCGCGGTGATCGACGCGAGCGCCGACGGCATCGCCGTCCTGGACCACGACCTGGTCGTCCGGCAGTGGAACCCGGCCGCGCACGCGATCACCGGGATCCCGCCGGACGACGCGATCGGGCGCCCGCTGCCGTTCGAGATGCCCGCGCTCGGCGAGGACCTGACGTACCAGCTCGAGTCGGGCACGTGGCTGAACGTGCTGACGGCGGAGATCGAGGAGACGGGCGAGCTGGTCCTCGACTTCCGCGACGTGTCGGAGGCGAAGGCGCTGGAGGAGGCGAAGGACCTGTTCCTCGCCACCACCAGCCACGAGCTCCGCACCCCGATCACCGTCGTGCAGGGGTTCGCGTCCACGCTGGTCAACCGGTGGGACGAGCTCGCCGACGCCGACCGCCGCGCGGCCGTCGCGACGATCGCCGAGCGTGCGCAGTCGCTGGGCCGGCTCGTCGAGCACCTGCTGCTGGGGTCCCGTGCCGGACGGGACGAGCTGACCGTCACCGTCGAGCCGTTCGACCTGCGCCGCGTCGTGGAGGGCGTCGCCGCCGGGTTCCGGTCCCTGTCGGACGCGCACCGGGTCGAGCTGGAGATCGATCCGCGCCTGCCGCGCGCGCAGGGCGACCCGATGGCCACCGACATCGTGCTCGGCCAGTTGATGGAGAACGCGTTCAAGTACTCCCCGGACGGCGGCACCGTCCGCGTCTGCGCGCGCGCCGCCGGGCCCTGCGTCGAGGTGACGGTCGAGGACGAGGGCGTCGGGATCCCGCCCGAGGACCACGAGCGGGTCTTCGAACGGTTCGTGCAGGGCGACGCCGGTGACCGCCGCCGTTTCGGCGGCATCGGGCTGGGCCTCTACATCGTGAAACGCCTCACCGAGGCGCAGCACGGCACCGTGTCCGCCCACCCGGCCGCGGACGGGACCGGAACCCGCATGCGATTGGTCCTGCAGAAGGCCCGCTGACCAGCCGCGATAGATGGGCCGGTTACTAACCGTGAGGACAGTGGGGTGGGGCCGGACGGGTGAGGTCGGCGTGTTCCGCGGCGCCGCCGATCCCGTCGCCTGGCAGGGTTCTGGTCCGTGGGACCCCCGGTTCCGGCCGTCCGCCGGACCCAAGGGCGACGCAGATAACACGGTTCCGAGGAGTAAGGCGGCGGCGGGTGGATAGATCCATTGTGGGCCGCAGTTGGTGACGAGATGACATCGGAGACGCCGTCGAAACACCGCAACCGGGGGTGATCACCGTGACCGGAGGGCCGGTGACTCGTTGTGCAGGTGGCAAACTGGAGCGTCCGGGTTTCCGGACGATGTCAACAGGGCATTCCGGTCGTACCGGAAAAGCGGCGACGGGACAGTCCGAGCAAGCGAATCGACGGGGAGGTGAGGGCGTCGAGCGTTGTACTGCTGCCACACGCGCCGTCCAGCGTCGCGGTCGCCCGTAGGCGCCTCAGCTCCGAACTCGCGGAGTCGGGCGTCTACGAAGCCGTCGTGGACGATGCCAGCGTCATCGTGAGCGAACTCATCAGCAACGCGCTGCGGCACGCGCGCCCGCTCCCGTCCGGACAGGTCAGGGTCTGCTGGGTGTGCCACGGCGACGTCCTCGAACTGGAGGTCAGCGACGGCGGCGCGATGACCGAGCCGCGCCGCGGCCCGGGGACGCTCTCCTCGCTCGGCGGCCGGGGGCTCGGCATCGTCGAGGCCCTCTCCGAAGGCTGGGGCGTCCGCCACGAGGACGGTTCGACCACCGTGTGGGCCGTGCTGCGGGCTCCCCGCTCGGACGAGGCGGCGGGCGTCGCCTCGACCACCGGCGAGCACGTCGTCATGCCCGACCTGTCCGCCTTCCCCGACCTCTTCGACGAGCCGTCGACGAGCGACTTCTGCGGCGACACCCGCAACGGCCTTCCCGCGCCCACGACCAGGGCGTTCCCCGCGTAACGGGACCCTTCCCGGCCGAGGTAGTTGAAAAGTACACCCCCGCCGGACGCCTCCTTCTCCGCACCTTGTAGTGTCCTCGTCAAGCTCGGGCGCTGTCGTGCCCCCGTCGACACCGCCCGAGCGTCCAAACGTCCCCGGAACCCCCGGCACGCACGTGCCGGGGGTTCCGCGCGTTCGGGGGCCGCGCGCCCGCCCCCGTCCCCCGAAACGTAGACGAGACGGTCCGTCTTGACTTCCCTTCGCACGTCGCGCATACTCGACTCAGGATGAGACGCAACGTCTCGTCTCGATCGACCGAACGGAGGTGGGGCCTTCTGCGTACCGCGAGTCAACTTGCGCTCGTCGAGGCCACCAAGCGCTACGGCGACCGCGTCGTCCTCGACCGGGTGTCGCTCACGGTGAAGCCCGGCGAGCGGATCGGCGTGATCGGCGACAACGGGTCCGGGAAGTCGACGCTGCTCGGCCTGATGGCGGGGGCCGTACGGCCGGAGAACGGGGACGTCACGGTGGTCGCGCCCGGCGGACTCGGGCACCTGCCGCAGGCGCTCGACCTGCCGCACCGCGCGACGGTGGGCGAGGCCGTCGACCTGGCGCTGGCCGACCTCCGCGCGCTGGAGGCCCGGATGCGGGCGGCCGAACGCGACCTCGACGGGGACGGCGACGGCCTGCACGCGTACGCGGCGCTCGTCGCCGAGTTCGAGGCCCGCGGCGGCTACGAGGCCGACGCGCGGGTGGACGCCGCGCTGCACGCGCTCGGGCTGCCCGGCGTCGACCGGGGCCGCGCCCTCGGGACGCTCTCGGGCGGCGAACGGTCCCGGCTCGCCCTCGCGGCCGTCCTGGCGTCCGATCCCGAACTGCTGCTGCTGGACGAGCCGACCAACGACCTCGACGACCGGGCCGTCGCCTGGCTCGAGCGGCGGCTCCGCGCGCATCGCGGGACGGTCGTGGCGATCACGCACGACCGGACGTTCCTCGAACGGGTGACGACGACCGTCCTGGAGGTCGACGCCGGGCGGGTGCGGCGCTACGGCGACGGCTACGCGGGGTACCTCGCGGCGAAGGCCGCCGAGCGTGCCGCGCAGGCGCGCGCGCACGAGGAGTGGAAGGCGGAGCGGGGCCGCCACGCGGACCTGGTCACGGCCAACGCGGGACGGCTGGCGGCCATCCCCCGCAAGATGACGCAGGCGGGCATGGGCACCGGCGCCTGGCGCGCGCGCTCGCGGACCCACGGCGCCGCGGGACGGATCCGGCAGGCGCGGCAGCGGCTGCGGTGGCTCGACGACCATCCGGCGCCGCCGCCCCCCGAGCCGCTGCGCTTCACCGCCGCGCTCGCCACCGCGGGCGCCGAGGCACCCGAGGCGGCCGCCCTCGACGGCGTGGTCGTCGGCGGGCGCCTCCGCGTGGACGCCCTGACGGTGCGGGCGGGCGAGCGGGTGCTCGTCACCGGCCCGAACGGCGCGGGGAAGACGACGCTGATGCGGGTGCTCGCCGGGGAGCTGCGGCCGGACGCCGGCGCGGTGCGGCGCACGGGCCGGGTCGGGTTCCTGCGGCAGGACGGCCGGGCGGGCCCGGCGGACCGCACGGTGCTGGGGGCCTACGCGCACGGCCGTCCCGGCACCCCGGACGAGCACGCGGACGCGCTGCTGGCCCTCGGGCTGTTCCGGCCGTCGGAGCTGGGGCTGCGCGTGGGCGCGCTGTCGCACGGGCAGCGCCGCAGGATCGAGCTGGCGCGGCTGGTGAGCGAGCCGGTCGACCTGCTGCTGCTGGACGAGCCGACGAACCACCTGTCGCCGATGCTCGTGGAGCAGCTGGAGGAGGCGCTGGCCGCCTACCGGGGCGCGCTGGTGGTCGTGACGCACGACCGGCGGCTGCGGGCGCGGTTCACCGGCTCCCGCGTGGAGCTGGAGCGCGGCGCGGTCCTCGCACCCGCGTGACGGCTACGGGGCGTCCCGCAGGATCGGGCACGACATGCAGCGGGGCCCGCCCCGGCCGGAGCCGAGCTCGCTGCCGCCGATCCGGATCACCTCGATGCCCGCCGCCTCCAGCTGCGCGTTCGTCTCGATGTTCCGCTCGTAGGCGACGCACAGCCGGGGCGCGACGGCGAGCGTGTTGTTGCCGTCGTCCCACTGCTCCCGCTCGGCGGTGACGGGGTCGAGGCCGGTGTCGATGACCTTGAGCCGGTCGAGGCCCATGGCGCTCGCGGCGGCCTCCAGGAACGGGCGCGGCTCCTCCACCCGCAGGTCGCCGTCGTCCAGCGTGACCGTGTACGCGACGAGCGAGTGCGCGACCGGCGGGTACATGACGACCGTGTCGAGGTCGACCATCGTGCAGATCGTGTCCAGGTGCATGGTCGCGCGCTCCTGCGCGATGGGGACGGCGAGGACGGTGCGGGCGAGGCCCGCGCCGATCACCTGCCGCGCGAGCCGCTCGACGCCCGCGGGGGTCGTCCGCTCGCCCGTCCCGACCGCGACGACGCCGGGGCCCAGCAGCAGGACGTCGCCGCCCTCCAGGTGCTCCAGGGACGGCCCGTACACCGGTTCGACGCCCGCGAAGCGCGGGTGGTGCGCGTACAGCAGCCCCACGAGGTCGGCCTCGCGGCGCCGCGCGTCCGTCGCGAGGCTCGTCACCGCGACCCGGTCGCCGATCCAGACGCTCTGGTCGCGGGTGAACAGCAGGTTCGGCACGGGGTCGACGATGAAGTCCTGCTCGTCGAGGAGCCGGTAGACCAGCCCGTGGCCCGCCTTCAGCTCCTCGTGGGCCAGGCCGGCGACGAGCGTGTGCGCGAGGTCCTCGGGGTCGAGGTCGCGCAGGTACCCCTCGACGACGCGGCGGAGCTGGTCGCCGAGCCGCAGGTCGACGATCGCGTCCGCGATGGCCTGCTCCCGCGCGTTCTCGTACTCCAGCGCGTCCTGGAGGAGCTCCGTCACGTACAGGACCTCGACGTCCCGCGACCGCAGCGCCTCGGCGAACGCGTCGTGCTCCTCCTGCGCCCGTCCGGCCCAGGGGATCCCGTCGAACAGCAGCTTGTCGTTGTTGCGCGGGGTGAGCCGCTTCAGTTCCGCGCCGGGCCGGTGCAGCAGGACGGTCCGCAGCCGCCCGACCTCACTGGTGACCCGGTGCTCGTGCGCTGTCGTCTCCGTCACACTCGCAGTCTAGGTCGCGGTTTCCCGAGGTCCCGCGACCGGGGCGGGCCGCCGGACGGTCCGGGCGGAAATTCGATCGACGCGGCGGGGGACGCGCCGTAGTGTCCGGGGCATGTTCTTCGCAGCCGGCGCCCGGACGCTCGCAGACACCGTTCTGCCGAGCGCGGTGCCGGCCGCCTTCTTCGCGGCGGCGGCAGACGCGGCGGCCTTCGACGGCCTGCGACGCTGACCCCTCTCCGTCCCGCCTCCGGAGAACCAGCGGAGGGGGGTGGACGGGAGGACGCGCGGACGCCCGGCGCCCGCGCGGGTTCTCACCTTCCAGCCAGGAGTGAGGACGGAAATCATGGCCAAGCAGGTCTTCGAACGCGACAAGCCGCACCTGAACATCGGCACGATGGGGCACGTCGACCACGGCAAGACGACCCTGACCGCCGCGATCACGAAGGTGCTCGCCGACCGCGGGCTGGCGTCGGCCGTCCCGTTCGCGGGGATCGACCGCGCCCCCGAGGAGCGCGACCGCGGCATCACGATCAACATCGCGCACGTGCACTACTCGACCGCGACCAGGCACTACGCCCACGTCGACATGCCCGGCCACGCCGACTACGTGAAGAACATGATCACCGGTGCGGCGCAGATCGACGGGGCCGTCCTCGTCGTGTCGGCGCAGGACGGCGCGATGCCGCAGACGCGGGAGCACGTCGTGCTGGCGCGGCAGGTCGGGGTCCGGCACATCGTGGTGGCGCTGAACAAGGCCGACGCGGTGGAGGACGCCGAGCTGCTCGACCTGGTCGAGCTGGAGGTCCGGGAGCTGCTGTCGGAGTACGGGTTCCCGGGCGAGGACGTCCCGGTCGTCCGGGTGTCCGGGCTGCGGGCGCTGGAGGGCGACCCGTACTGGACGGCCCGGATCGGCGACCTGCTCGACGCGGTGGACGCGTACGTCCCGGTGCCGGAGCGGGTGCTCGACAAGCCGTTCCTGATGCCGGTCGAGAACGTGCTGAGCATCACCGGGCGCGGCACGGTCGTGACCGGCGTGGTGGCGCAGGGCGCGGTGCGGCTGCGCGACGAGGTCGAGATCGTCGGGCTGGACGAGCGGACGCTGACGTCCGTCGTCACCGGCCTGGAGACGTTCGGGCAGGCGATGGAGCACGCCGAGGCGGGGGACAACGCGGCGGTCCTGCTGCGCGGCGTCCAGCGGACGGACGTGCGCCGCGGGCAGGTCGTGAGCGCTCCGGGCTCGATCCGGCCGCACCTGCGGTTCCGGGCGCGGGTGCGGGTGCTGACCGCGGCGGAGGGCGGCCGGAGCAGGCCGTTCTTCCACGGGTACCGGCCGCAGTTCCACTTCCGGACCACGGACGTGGTCGGGTCGGTGGACCTCGGTGCGGGCGGCATGGCGGTGCCGGGCGACGACGTCGAGATGGCGGTGGACCTCGGCAGGCCGGTCGCGATGGCCGCCGGGCTCGGTTTCGCGATCCGCGAGGGCGGCCGGACGGTCGGTGCCGGGACCGTCGTGGAGCTGCTCGACTAGCGGGACGGGCGGACGCCGCGGACGGTCGGGCCGGGTGCGCGCCGGTGGGCGCGCGCCCGGCCTTCCGCGGTCGGTGAACGCCGTGCGACGCGGGTTTCGGACACCTGTCAAGCGGTTGAATTGTCATATTTTGCAGGGCCGAGTCACCGGGAACCGGTGGCGGTGGCGATCTTGATGTGGTGAGATTCCGACGTCGCCCCCCGCAGTTCCCCCGCAGTTCCCCCACATGGAGCACGTGTGCGTACCCCCCGCGCCCTGATTCCCCTGCTCTCCGTGACGGCCGCCGCCGTGGTCGTCACGATCGCCGGCGCCGGCGCCGCGATCAAGGGCGTGCCCGGCGGCGGCCCCGCCCACGCCGACAGCGCGGTGCGCGAGCTCCCGTCGGCGACGGTGAACGCGGTGACCTGGAACGTGTGCGGCGAGGCCCGCCCCGGCTGCCCGCTCGGCGGCGACCCCGACGAGCTGGCCGAGCGGATCGCCGAGCGCGCCGGGAAGACGGTGGTCGGCGGGCGCGACGTCGAACCGAACGCCGTCCTGCTGCAGGAGGTCTGCGAGGGGCAGGTGGAGACGCTCCGCGAGGAGGACGGGCTCGACGGCTGGAGCTGGACGTTCGCCGAGTACCCGGACGGCGGGGAGTGCGCGGACGAGCAGGGCCGGCTCGGCCTCGCGATCGGCACCGAGGCGGCGCTCGCCGCGGAGAAGACCGAGAAGCTGCCCGCCCCCGACGGCGCCGGGCGGATCGCGCTGTGCGGCGAGGTCGACGCGTGGCGCGCCCGCGTGTGCGTCACGCAGTTCACCCCCGCCGCGGACGACCCCGCCGGGGAGTGGCGGACGAAGCAGGCCGAAGCGCTCGCCGGGATCGCCGGGTCGGGCCGCGTGGTCGTCGGCGGCGACCTGGCGGACGGCCCGAAGAGCGCGGCCCTCGACCCCCTCTACGACGCCTACAACGAGTGCGACCAGGGCCCCGGCACGACCCGGACGGGCGACGAGACCCTCCAGGACTGGCGCGGCACCGCCGTCGAGAAGAACGACTTCATCTTCATGTCGAAGTCGGCGAGCGTGTCCTGCGGCGTCCCGGCGGAGCCGGTGGAGGAGTCGCACCACCGCCCGCTGTCGGCGGCCGTCCGCTTCCGCTGACCGACGGCCGCACGGCCGAGCCGCCGGAGACGTACACGCCGCCGCAGCTCGCCCGGCTCGTCCCGCTCGTGTACGACTCGTTCCTCGGCACGCTGCCCTACGAGCACCCCGAGAAGCGCGCGTTCCTCCGGCCGAACCAGTACCAGGACGAGGAGGGGCCGGGGCCCGCCCGCTGGCGGTGCCCCGGCCACCTCGCCGACGTCGCGCGGCGCGCGCTCGCGGAGGCCGGCGCGGGCTAGTGGACCGCCCGGTCCCGGCCCTCCCAGTAGGGGGCGCGCAGCTCCCGCTTGAGGATCTTGCCGGTCGGGTTGCGCGGGATCTCGTCGCGGCGCTCCACCGAGGACGGGCACTTGAAGTGCGCGAGGCGCTCCCGGCAGAAGTCGATGAGGTCCTGCTCGGAGACGTCGGCGGACAGGACGACGATGGCCTTCGGCGTCTCGCCCCACTTCTCGTGCGGGACGCCGATCACCGCGCAGTCGGTGACGTCCGGGTGGCTCATCAGGGCGTTCTCGACCTCGGCCGGGTAGATGTTCTCCCCGCCCGAGATGATCATGTCCTTGACCCGGTCGTGCATGTAGAGGTAGCCGTCCTCGTCGAGGTAGCCGACGTCGCCGGTGCGGAACCAGCCCTCGCCCGGCAGCGCCGTGGACGTCGCGTCCGGCAGCTCCCAGTAGCCCTTCATGTTCTGCGGGGTGCGGCAGAGGATCTCGCCGACCTGCCCGGCCGGCTGCTCCTCGCCCGACGCCGGATCGACGATCCGCAGCTCGGTGACCGTGTTGGGCAGGCCCGCGCTGCGCAGCCGGTGCGTGTTCGGGCCGTCCGGGTCGTGGTCCTCGGGCGGCAGCATGGTGATCGCGCCGGTCGTCTCGGTCAGCCCGTAGACCTGCATGAACCCGCTGTTCGGCAGCATCCGCATGGCGCCCCGCAGGACCTCCTCGCTGATCGGCGACGCGCCGTAGATCAGCAGCCGGAGGCTGGACAGGTCGGCCTCGGCCACCTCGGGGATCAGCTGCATGAACTGCAGCAGCACCGGGACGAGGAAGATGTGCGTGACCCGGTGCTCCTCGATCGCGCGGGCGATCAGCGTCGGGTCGGGCTCCCGCGCGATCACGCCCGTGATGCCCTCGTGCACGGCGCAGACCGTCAGGACGTTGCCCGCGACGTGGTACATCGGCATCGCGACCATGAGGACGCTCGACTCGTCGACGTACCAGGCGTCCTTCACCATCGGCAGGCCCGCGAGGAAGTTGTCGTGCGTGAGCATCACGCCCTTGGGCCGGCCCGTGGTGCCCGACGAGTAGAGCTGCACGAACACGTCGGACGTCGCGATCTCGGCGTCCGCGACCGCGTCGGGCGCGGCGTTCACCCAGGCGGCGTAGTCGACGTGGGCGTGCCCGTTCGCGCCGTCGATGACGATCGCGTGCGTGGTGTGCTCGAGCCGGTCGCGCACCGCGTCGAGCACCGGGACGAACTCGGGCCCGACGATGAACACCTTGGCGCGGGCGTTGTTGACGATGTAGGCGACCTCGTCGGGCGCCAGCCGGTAGTTCACCGGGACCTGCACGGCGCCGATCCGCGCGGCCCCGAACAGCTGCTCGGCGTACTCGAGCGAGTTCTTGTCGAGGATGGCGACCCGGTCGCCGGCGCCGACGCCGGCCTCCGCGAGCGCCGCGGCCACCCGGTCGACGCGTCGGTCGAAGTCCGCGTACGTGATCCGCGCGTCGCCCGCGATGTACGCGATGCGGTCGGGGTGCGAGCGCGCGCGCTCACGCAGAATCTCGGTCAGACCAGGCACGATGCGTCCTTTCGCCGATAACCGCACACTTACCGCGCAATCATGCGGCCATCGGCGAGCGGGCGGCAAGGGACAGGTGTCCCGGTTCCTAGCCGCTTCTGGACATCTTCGAGACGAGGGTGACGGCGAGCACGACGACGACCGCGACGAGCCCGATGAAGAAGAAGAACTTGAGCATCGACAGGATGGCGCCGACGACGGTGAACAGCAGCCACACCGCCAGCACCACGCCGAGGATCATCAGGATTGTTTTGCCCATGCCTCCACGGTAGGCGGCGCCACCGACGCCCGTCATCACCCTGGAGGACGACCTCGACCCCGACGCGGGTCGGGGACGCCCCTAGGGGGCGGGCGGCGGCTGGGCGCCCGGGTACTGCTGCCCGCCCGGCGAGGGCGGCGGGTCGATCGGCTGCCCCGGAGCCCACCCGCCCGGCCCGCCCGGCCCGGCCGGCGGCTGCGGCTGCCCCGGGGCGGGCTGCCCGTGCATGGGCTGGCCCGGCATCGGCTGGCCCGGCATCGGCTGGCCCGGGATGGGCTGGCCGGGCGCCCCGTACGGCGCCCCCGCCGGCGGCTGCCCGGGAGCGCCGAACGGCTGCCCCGGCCCCCCGGGGCCGAACGCGGGAGCCGTCCCGGCGCCGGACGACATCAGCACCTTCACCAGCGCGAGCCCCGCGGCGACCAGCGACGCGAGCAGCTCGTAGAACATGAACTTGACCGGCGCGGGCTCCATGAGGTCGCCGATCGGCCCCGTGCCCGGGAAGCCCTGGATCGACAGCATGATGGCCAGGTACGCCCCGATCCGGACGCCCACCTCCATCGCCACGAACGCCGCGATCGCCGCCCCGATCGGGGCCAGCGGCCCGCGCGGACGGGTGAACACCAGCGAGCCCCCGACGACCAGGCCGACGAAGAAGCACTCCATCAGGAAGTACACCGTCGACGCGCGGAACTCGATCATCGTGAGCGAGTGGTAGTTCCGGAAGATCGTGAGGACGATCGCGACGCCGGTGGCGAGGGCGCCCCCGACCATGATGAGCGCGACGACGGCGCCGGTGGAGGTCGCGGAGCGAGTTTGCGGCATTCGGCCATTAAAGCGCCGATCGTCGCCGAGTGTGAAGTCCCCGCTCCGCTCCGCTCCCGAGTCCTTACAGAGTGGTGACGCGTGCGGTGAACCGCCCGGCGGGGTCCGTAGCTTGGGACCCGTGACGTGCGAGAGAACCCCCCGGCCGGTGGCCCCGTGACCGCCCCCGGCCGCATCCTGGTGGTGGACGACGACCCCACGGTCGCGGAGGTCGTGGCCCGCTACCTGGCCCGCGACGGCCACGAGGTGACGTGCGTGGCGGACGGGCGGACGGCGCTGCGCCGGGCCCTCGACCACCCGCCGGACCTGATCGTCCTCGACCTCATGCTGCCCGGCGTCGGCGGGCTCGAGGTGTGCCGGCGGCTGCGCGCGTCCTCGGCCGTCCCGATCGTGATGCTGACCGCGCTCGGCGCCGAGACCGACCGGCTCGCCGGGCTCGAACTCGGCGCGGACGACTACGTGACCAAGCCGTTCAGCCCCCGCGAGCTGGCGCTGCGGGTGAAGTCGGTGCTGCGCCGGGCGCGCGGCCCCGCCGTCCCGTCCGTCCCGGCGGGCCCGGGCGGGCCGTGGCGCGACGGCGGCCTCGTCGTGGACGCCGCCGCGCACGAGGCCGTGCTGGACGGCGCGCCCCTCGCGCTGACGGCCCGCGAGTTCGACCTGCTCGCGTTCCTCGTCCGCCACCCGCGCCGCGCGTTCACCCGCGACGACCTGCTGAAGCAGGTGTGGGACTGGTCCTTCGGGGACGCCTCGACCGTCACCGTCCACGTGCGGCGGCTCCGGGAGAAGATCGAGGACGACCCGACCGCGCCGCGCCGGATCGTCACGGTGTGGGGCGTCGGCTACCGCTACGAGCCCGCGGCGGAAGGGGCGGGCGCGTGATCCCGTTCGCCGACCTGCTCCTCGTCGCCTGCTACGCGACGCTCGCGGCGGGCACCGTGGCCGCCGTCGCGCTCGTCCTGCTGCACGCGCTGCGCGGGCGGTCGGTCGCGACGCAGCTCGTGGTGGTGAGCGCCGCGACCGTCCTCGCGACGGTCGCGGGCATCCTCGTCATCTCGCTGCTGATGCTGATCAACGACCACGACCGGTCGGTGGTGCTCGCGGTGGTGGCGTCCGCGGGCCTGGTGGCGACGGCGGTGTCGCTGCTGCTCGGCCGCCGGCTCGTCGCGGCGAACCGGGCGCTGGTCGAGGCCGTCCGCGCGGACCGGTTCCGCCCGCCCGCGGTGCGCCTCCCGGCGGAGCTGGCCGAGCTGTCCCGCGAGCTGGACGCCGCCTACGCGCGGCTCGCCGCCGCGCACGAGCGGGAACAGGCCCTGGAGGCCAGCCGCCGGGAGCTGGTCGCGTGGGTGAGCCACGACCTGCGCACCCCGCTCGCCGGGCTCCGCGCGATGGCCGAGGCGCTGGAGGACGAGGTCGTCGCGGACGCCGCGACCGTCCACCGCTACCACGCCCGCATCCGGGTGGAGGCTGAGCGGCTGACGGAGATGGTGGACGACCTGTTCGAGCTGTCCCGCATCCACGCGGGCGCGCTGCGCCTGACCCGCAGCCGGATCGGGCTGGCCGACCTGGTCGCGGAGGCGGTCGCCGGCGCGGAGGCGCTCGCCCGCGCCAAGGGCGTCCGGCTGACCGGCGACGTGCGCGGCGCCGGGCCCGTCCGGGTCGACACGGGGGAGCTGGGCCGCGCGCTGCGCAACCTGGTGGTGAACGCGATCCGGCACACCCCCGGCGACGGCACCGTGGAGATCGTCGGGGAGGTCCGGGACGGGCGGGCGCGGGTGTCGGTCGCGGACGGCTGCGGCGGCATCCCCGAGGACGACCTGCCGCGCGTCTTCGACGTCGCGTTCCGCGGCGAGGCGGCGCGCAGCCCCGGCGGCGGCGCCGGGCTCGGCCTCGCCATCGCCCGCGGCATCGTCGAGGCCCACGCCGGCGAGATCGGCGTCGCCAACTCCGGCACGGGCTGCCGCTTCGAGATCTCCCTGCCGGTCTGATCCCGGCGGGGCGCCCGTCAGCCCTCGACGGCTTCGGTCATCAGCCGGACGGTCGCGCAGGGCCAGCGGGTCATGCAGGCGCGGCAGCGGCGGATGGGGCGGTCGGGGTCGCTGGAGATGCCGCCCGCGTCCTGGGGGCGGTGCAGGTCGAGCAGGCGCAGCGCCAGATCGGCGAACGCCAGCACCTCGTCGCGGGCGCCGGTGATGAAGGCGACGTCCTCCCGGGAGAGGCGCGCCTTGACGGGGACGAAGCCGTCCTTGTTCACCAGCCGGGTGAGGTGCCCGGTGGACGAGCGCCACGAGCTCGCCTTCGCGGAACGCGCGCGGATCGTCTCCAGGCGTTCGCGCAGCCGCGCTTCGCGCTCTTCGGCCGTCATGTGCGGCGCACCCCCCAATGCTCGGCCCGCGCGGCGGCGGAGCCGTCCGCCGCCGTTCGGGTTCAGCGTCCCCCAAACGGGGCCGCCGCGAGGGGCGAACGGCGAAGATCGCGGCCACGAACGAGGGCGAAAACACCCCATTACCGTGCGTAGTACGCAAAGGGTATGGGCAGGTCGGGACGGGCGACACGCCCGGACGCCCCCATGTCATGGGGCACTCCGCGAACCGTCTGGCCCATCGGCCTTCGGCGGGATAGTGTGCCGAACGTGGAGCTAAACGTCTCGACCGCGTCTCAAGGGGGTCACGCCGTCGTCACGGCGACCGGCGAGCTCGACCTGTACACGGCGCCCAGGCTGCAGGCCGCGCTCGCGGCCCTGCTGCGCGACCGCGTCGACCGCATCACGGTCGACATGAGCGGCGTCGAGTTCTGCGATTCGACCGGCATGAACGTGCTGCTGTCGGCCATGAAGCGGCTCAAGGAGCAGGGCGGCGCGCTCGAACTCGCCGCCCCGCGCCCCGCCGTCAAGCGGATCCTGCAGGTCACCGGGCTCGACACCGTGTTCACCGTGACCGAGGCCGCGCCCGCCATGGACGCCGGCTGACCCGACCGAACCGACCACCGAACCGCGCACCGGACCGACCGCGGGAACACCGGATGAACCGACGCCCGAACCGGCACGAGCGTGCGGTGCGCGCACTACGATCGCCGGTATGCAGGACGTAGCGGTGATCATTCCGGCCAAGGACGAAGCCGACCGCATCGCCGACACCGTCGAGGCCGCCCGCGGACTGCCGGGCGCCGACCTCGTCGTGGTCGTCGACGACGGGTCGTCCGACGGCACCGCCCGGGTGGCGGAACGGGTCGGCGCGCGCGTCGTGCGGCACGGCCGCAACCGCGGCAAGGGCTGCGCCATGGAGAGCGGCGCCGAAGCCGTCAAGCTGCTCGAGGACGGCCGCGAGGAGCCCCGCCACCTGCTGTTCCTCGACGCCGATCTCGCCGGCACCGCGAGCGAGGCGGCCCCGCTCGTCGAGCCCGTCCGGCGCGGCGAGGCCGACATGTCGATCGCGGTGTTCGCCACCACCGTCAAGCTCGGCGGCCACGGGCTGGTCGTGCGGCTGTCCCGCGAGGGCATCCGCCGCGCCACCGGCTGGGAGGCCACCCAGCCGCTCAACGGGCAGCGCTGCCTCACCCGCCCGGCGTTCGAGGCGGCCCGGCCGCTCGCCGCCGGGTTCGGCGTGGAGACCGCTCTCACCATCGACCTGCTGCGCCGCGGCTTCCGGGTGACGGAGGTGGAGGTGCCGCTCGCGCACCGCGCCACCGGCACCGACTGGCGCGCGCAGGCGCACCGGGCCCGGCAGCTGCGGGACGTGGCGCGGGCCCTGGCCGTCCGCGACCCCGCGGTGGCCGGGCGGCTGGCCCGGGTGCGCGGCCCCCGCCCGTGACCCGCCCGGCTCCGGCCGGACTCGGCGGCTGCGGGCTCGCCGCCCTCGGCGCGAGCACGCTGTGCTTCCTCGTGACCGCCCTGCTCGGGCCGTCCGCGTTCCAGCCGGCGCTCCCCGGAGCCGCCGCCGAACCCCCCTACTCCCTCGACACCGCGCCGTCGCCGTACCTGGTGACCGCCCTCGTCGCCGCGGGCATCGTCCTGGGCGCGGGCGGGCTGGGCGCCTGCATGGCCGCCGCGCGCCGCGGCTGGACCGTCCGTCCGCTGCCGCTGGCGGGGGCGGGCCTCCTCGCGGCCGTCGCGTTCGTGTTCCTGCCGCCCGTCGGGTCCGCCGACCACCTGAACTACGCGTCGTACGGGCGGATGGCCGCCACCGGGCACGACCCGTACGCGACGACCGCCGCGGACGTCCCGCACGACCCGGTGATCGGCGCGCCGGAGGAGTGGCGCACGACGCCCAGCGTGTACGGGCCGATCACGACGGCCGGGCAGGCGTTCGCGTCCTGGGTCGGCGGCGACTCGGTGAAGCTGACCGTGTTCGCCCTCTCGGCGCTCAACGTCGCGGCGTTCGCGCTCACCGCGTGGATCCTCTACAAGACGTCCCGGACGCGCGCGCGCCGCCTGCGCACCGCCCTCCTATGGACGTGCAACCCGCTGCTGCTCTACCAACTGGTGTCGGGCGGGCACAACGACGTCCTCGCCATCGCCCCCATGGTCGCGGCGCTCGCCGTGTTCTCCGGACGCGGCTGGGGGCGGGCCCTCGCGGCGGGCGCGCTGACGGGCGCCGGTGCGGCCATCAAGCTCCCCGCGGCGCTCGTCGGCGGCGGCCCCGCCTGGACCCTGCTCCGCGACCGGCACGCGCGGCTCCGCCTCCTCGCCCTGTTCGGCGGCGCCGGAGCCGCCGTCGCCGCCGGGTACGCCCTCGCCGGCCCGCACGCCCTCGACCAGATCAACCGCGCCAGCGACATGGTGTCGTTCGCGACCCCCTGGCACCTGCTGGACGACGCGATGGGGCGCGGCTCCAACCGGGACCTCATCAAGATCGGCATGGTGCTGCTCGCCCTCGTGCTGTTCGCGCTGCTCGTCCGCGCCCTCCCCCGGGACGGCGCCGCCGAGCACACGCGCGTCTCGGCGGCGTTCGTCCTCGCGTGGCTCCTCGCCGCCCCCTACGCGCTGCCCTGGTACGACGGGTTCGGGTGGGCGCTCCTCGCGCTGCTGCCGTGGACGCGCGTCGACTGGGTCCTGCTCGCCCACACCACCGCGCTCAGCCTCGCCTACCTGCCCGCGCGCGCGCCGAAGCTCGCAAGGATGCCGGACGACCTGGCGTGGCTCTTCACGACCGTTCGGCCGACGGTCGTCCCGTGGATCCTGCTCGCGCTTCTGCTGGCACTGGTGCTTCTGTGCCTGCGTTCAGGTCGATCTCCAGCGACCGCAGCCCCGCCGCCAGCATCAGCGGCGTCGCGAGGCTGAACGCCACCGACAGGATCACCACGCCCGAGTCGTTCACCAGCATGCCGATCAGCCCGACCGCCAGCGCGCAGATCACCGCGGGCCGCATCGTCCGGCTGTGCTCGTAGGCCCGCCCCAGCAGCGACACCCGCCACCGCGTCGGCCGCGCCAGCACGAAGAACAGGAAGACCACCGCCGCGATCAGCGCCACCGTGTACGGCCAGTACCCGAGGCTGCCGATCATCGCGTTGAACTTGCGGACGACGACGCTCCACGCCTCGCCGGCCACCAGGTCCTTCCAGAAGCGCCCCAGATGCGTCGGATTGTCGCTCTGCGCGTTCCAGTACGAGATGCCGAGCACCACCACCGCGCCCGCCGCGCAGAACGCCGCCAGCTTCACCGGCGACACCCGCCGGCCCGTCACCAGCATCCCCAGCATCGCGAACGCCGGCACCATCGCCAGCACCCCGCCGAAGTCGCTGCCCCACGCCGGCAGCCCGTCCACCGCGACCGCGACCACCCCGATGACCGCCACCAGCGCCGCCGCGACCGCCTTGCGCTCCCGCCGCAGCGGGAACTCCGACAGCCACGCCGCCGTCAGGATCGCCGCCACCGCGAACAGCGCGAACGCCTGGTTGCCGAACCCGTAGAACCGTCCCGCGATCAGCGCCGTGTACCCCATCAGCGTGTTCAGCTGCAGGTTCGACCCCGTCATCACGTCGAGCGCCAGGACCGACGCCGTCACCGCCGTGATCACCAGCCCCGGCAGGAACACCGACCTGCGCCACGGCCCCGCCAGCGACACCCCCGTCAGCAGCGCTCCGAACCCCAGCACCGTCAGGACGAGCATCACCGTCGGGTTTGACGCCCGCCACCACGGCAGCAGCCCGGTCAGGAACGTCGCCGCCGGGACCGCGCCGCCGAACAGCGCGATCACCCGCGTCCCGCCCAGGATCCGCGCCCGCGACCGCCGGTCCCCGCCGAGCCGCCGCAGCGCCAGCGCCGCGGCCCCGTACGCGACGAGCTGCGCCGCGAACAGCACCCAGTAGAACGACGTCTGCACGGCGCTGATCCCCTGCGCCGCCACGTCGTCGTCGTCCAGCGCCTCGACCTGCTCGGCCGCCGAGTCGTCCGTGGGCTCGCCCCGCCACACCGAACCCACCGCGGCGTCCGGCTGCTCCAGCCCCAGCTCCCGCAGCACGGTCGCCGTCAGGTCCGTGAGCGTCACGAGACCCTCCTGGCGCGTCGCGCCCGACGTCAGGTACCCGTCGCCGAACCCGTCGCCCTTCGCGGCCGCCACGTGCAGATGCGGGTCCGCGCTCGCGTCCGCGAGTCCCGCGACCAGCACGGTCGTCCCGTCCGGCACGCCCGCCAGCACCCGCGCGACCTCGCGGTCCGCCGCGGCCGCCGCCGCGGCCCGCTCGTCCGGGCCGACCTCGACCGGGTCGCCGTCCGCGTCCACCCCGGCGTCCACGTGCGCGCGGAAGACGTCGTCCACCGACACCGCCGCGACCGGGCACGCCGCCCAGTCCGCTGACCGGACGTCGCCGGGGGAGCCGGCGTACCGGTCCACCCGCCCGCTCCCGTCGGCGAGCCCGAGCACCGCGCCCGGCCCCACCGCCAGCGTGCAGCCGCCCGCCGCGTGCACCGCGTCCCCGAGCAGCCCCGGCTTCGCGCGGTAGCCGGTGCCCGCGTTGTCCTTCACGATCGCCGGCCATCCCGGCGCGACCGCCCCGCCCCGCGGGACGCCCGCGCCCGACGTCGCGGGCGTCGCGGGCAGCGCGCAGCTCCCGTTCGGCAGCCGGGCCCGCTGGCCCGCCGACACCGTGAGCCACCCGTCCGACGGGCACGTCAGCCGCCGCGTCGTCCGCACGCTCAGCGCCGCGCTCGACCCGTCCTCGACCAGGCCCCACAGCGCGGGCGTGCCCTCCCGGTCGACGTCGCTCCACAGCAGCCCCGGAACGCCGACGACGACCACGCGCCCCTCGGGCGCCGCCGCCGCCGGGGGAGCGAGCAGGACCGACAGCCCCGCCGCCCCGGCGACCACCGCAGCGAGGGTCGCAAGGAGAATTCCGGCCCTCGTCCCCCGCTGAACCATGGCGTCGAGTGTATGGCGTCGCCGGATCGCCCCGGCGCCGCCGGTGCGCGGCGAGGGGATCGGGCGCACGCGGCGAGCCGGGGGACGCGGCCGCGCAAATAGACTCGGCGAAATGTGGGTCAAGGGATCTCGGGCGGCGGGCGGCAGGCCCGCGGACCTGCTGATCGTGCTGGCCGGGATCGCCGTCGCCGCCGCCGCTATCGCGCCGATCGCCGCGCACTGGCTCACCAACCCGCCCGACCAGCGGCTCGTCGACCTCGAGGTCTACCGCGAGGGCGGACGCGCGGTACTGCGGGGCGCGCCGCTGTACGAGGTGCTCACGCAGCCGCCGCAGTTCCTCCCCTTCACCTACCCGCCGTTCGCCGCCGCGCTCGCCGTCCCGTTCACGCTGCTGCCGTGGGGCGCGGCCCAGATCGTCTGGACGGCGCTGGTCTACGCGGCGCTCGTGGTCGTCGTCCGGTACGCGTTCCGCGACCTGCTCCGGCGGACGGGGCGCTGGGCGCCGCTCGCGACCGGCGCGCTCGTCGGGGCGGCCGCGTGGATCCTCCCGGACCGGGACCAGATCCGCTTCGGGCAGGTCGGGCTGTTCCTGCTCGCGATGTGCCTGGCCGACTGCTGCACGCGCTCCCCGCGCTGGCCGCGCGGCGTCCTCGTCGGGCTCGCCGTCGCGATCAAGCTGGTGCCGGGCGTCTTCCTCATCTACTTCCTGGTCACCGGACGGTTCCGCGCCGCGGGCAACGCCGTCATGACGGCCGTCGGGGCGACCCTGCTCGGGTTCATGCTGCTGCCGTCCGACTCGGTCGACTACTGGTTCGGCGCGCTGCTGCAGGGCGGCGACCGGACGGGCGCCATCGACGGGACGACGAACCAGGCGATCAACGGCATCGTCGCGCGGGTCCTGCCGGAGGGGACCGCCCGGTCCGCGGTGTGGCTCGTCCTGTGGCTGGCCATGGCGTACATCGGGTTCCGGCTCGCGCTCCGCGCGACCCGCGCCGCCGACGCGCTCGCCGGGCCGCCGTCCCGGACCTTCCCGGGGACCGACCACCTCCCGGCCGCGGACCGCCCGGCGTCCTACGGCCTGCTGCTCGCCGGGGTCTCGATCACCGGCCTGCTGTCCGTCCTGCTGTCCCCTGTCGGGTGGATTCACCACTTCGTCTGGATGATCCCCGTCATCGGCGCTCTGGTAGGCGACGGGCGAGACACGCGAAGATGTCTTTTCGGCGCGGCGACGTGGTTCTACTTCCTGTGGCCGCTGCCCTGGTGGGGGGCCCGGATGATCGGCCCCGAACACGGATATATCGCCGAATTCTTCGGCCGTGTGATCCAAGATCTGTTCGGTCTCGCGGCCATCGCGTCCGTCTTCGTCCTCGGCCGCTGGCTCGTCGACAGGACGCTGCACGACGGTGGCCCTCCGGATCCTTCGCAGAAGCGGGCGGAGGTGGGTACGCTCACCCCGTGATATTGGTCACGGTGGCCGTCGCCGGCCTGGTCGCCGGAGTCGTGGGCCTGTCCATCGCGGTGGTGGCCCACAACCGGGTGAACCAGGTCGTCGACGAATGCGGGCACATGCTGCGGCGTCAGCTCCAGATCGCGGGCGGCACGGTCGACGAGTGCGCCCTGCGCGACCTCGCCATCGTGCACTACGACGCCCTCAAGGAGATGACGGGGCGGCGCTCCTTCTCCCTCGCGCTGCTCAACGCCGTCGGCGACGGCGTCGTCATCAGCTCCATCAACGGGCGCTCCGAGACGCGCACCTACGCCAAGGCCGTCCAGGCGGGGCAGCCCATGGAGCGGCTCTCCCCCGAGGAGAACCAGGCCCTGCGCGCCGCCCGCCTCGGCAAAGGCCCCGTCGTCTCCATGGACGACCCCCTCGCCGACTTCGGCGACGAGGCGGCGACCCGCACCTGACGGCGGCAAGTAGACTCGGTCTCTCTCGCCACGCCCACGTCAGGCGTGCCTTTCCACACCACCGTCGGGGGACCTCGTGACCGCAGACGCCAGGCCGGAACGCTACGCCTTCCTGGGTCCGCGCGGCACGTTCACCGAGGCGGCGCTCCTGTCGGTTCCGGGCGCCGCCGACGCCGAGCAGGTCCCGTACGCGACCGTCCCGGCCGTCCTGGACGCCCTGCGCCGCGGCGACGCCGACGCCGCGGTCGTCGCGCTGGAGAACTCCGTCGAGGGCTCGGTCCCCACCACCCTCGACGAACTCGCCACCGGCGAGCCCCTGCAGATCGTCGGCGAGATCCACCTCCCCGTGACGTTCGCCCTGCTCGCCCGTCCGGGCACCGCGATCGAGGACATCAAGTCCGTCGCCTCGCACCCCATCGCGCAGCCCCAGTGCCGCCGCTGGCTCGCCGACAACGTCCCGCACGCCGAATGGCACGCGGCCACGTCGAACGCCGAGGCCGCCCAGCGCGTCGCCGACGGCCACTACGACGCCGCGCTCGCCGGCTCGTTCGCCGCGGCCCGCTACGGCCTCACCGTCCTCGCCGAGGACATCCACGACATCGCCGACGCCGTCACCCGCTTCATCGTCCTGCGCCGCCCCTGCGCCCCGCCCGAGCCCACCGGCACCGACCGCACCACGGTCGTCGCGTTCATCGGCGAGGACCACCCCGGCGCCCTCCTGGAGATCCTCACCGAGTTCTCCGTCCGCGGCATCAACCTGACCCTCATCCAGTCCCGCCCCACCGGCGCGGGCCTCGGCTCCTACCTCTTCTGGATGGACTTCGAGGGCCACGTCCGCGACGCCCGCGTCGGCGAGGCCCTGATGGGCCTGCGCCGCATCTGCGCCGACGTCCGCTACGTCGGCTCCTACCCCCGCGCCGACCGCGTTCGCCCCGAGATCCGCCGCGGCACCCACGACGACGACTACACCGCCGCCGCAGCCTGGCTCACCGCCATCGGCGGCACCCCGCCCGCCCCCTGACCCGGCGGCCGGGCACACTGGCGGGGTGGACTTTGATGTGTTCGAGCGGGGGATGTGGGA
>NZ_QHJN01000123.1:0-24778 GCF_003947565.1 Actinomadura sp. WAC 06369
GGCCTGGGCGGGCCGTCAGCGCAGCACGGAGATGTGCACGTGGTCGTAGTGGTTCTGCGTGATGCTCCCGCGGTCCTCCATCGGCCGCCACCCCTCCCCGGCGCGGGCGATGTTCCAGATGCGCTGCCGCCAGATCACGTAGGACACGCCGAGCCGCTCGGCGTTCGCGACCGCGTACGCCGCGACCTGGTCGCCGTGCCGCTGCGCGGACGCGCTCGGCGGCCGGCCGCCGGTGGTCTGCATGAAGTCGCAGGCGCGGCCGTCCGCGTGGTCCTGCGCGTCGGCCCCGAAGCGGAAGCAGCCGATGGTGGGGAACGGGCCGAACACCGAGTTGACCTCCAGCAGCAGCGTCCGCATCGTGGGCGTCATGCGGTTGCCGGTGATCGGCGTGCTGTCGCCGCTCGCGCCGTCGGGACGTCCCGTCACCCGCGGCCGGTCGCGCCCGCCCGCGCCGTCCGGGGCCCGCTCGGCGGCCCGCAGCCGCGCGACCTTCACGCCCTTCGGCAGGACCTTCTTCAGCCGTCCGGCGAGCTTCTCCAGATCGGCCTTCGGGGCGCTCACCACGAGCCCGTTCCCGCTGGGCAGCCCGAGGGCCCGCGCCTGCTCCCGGGAGACGACGGCGTCGACGTCCTCGATCCCGAGCGACGCGTACGCGCCGACCCGCACCCGGCCGGCCGCCGCGCTGCGGCCCGCCGGGACGACCGTGCCCAGCGGGAACGCGCGGTCGCCGCTCAGCTCGAACGACACCGCCATGCCGCCGGACGCGACCGTCCGCCACAGCTGGTCGGACTCGGCCGTCCGGCGCGGGGTGAACGCCCGGAACGCCGACGGGTCGACGCCGAGCAGGCCGAGCCGCCGCCCGCCGACCTCGGCGTTCGCGGCGTCCACGACGGTGACGCCGGTGACGCCCTTCAGGTCGCGGGTCCGCTCGACGGCGGCGCCCGGCAGCGCCCCCCGACCGGCGATCAGCAGGTCGGCGGTGCGGCTCTCGGTGAACGGCGCGACGACCGGCGGCGGGGGCGCCGCGCCCTGCGCGACCGACACCAGGTTGCCGGGCGCGGCCGGGGTCGCGGGCCGCGCCGGCTCCTCCAGGTGCCCCGACAGCAGGAGCGCGACGTCGATCACGAGCGTGGCGCCGACGGCGGCCGCGACGATCCCCGGCAACGCCCTGCCCCCACGCCGCATCGAGGCCCCCGTCCCGTCGAGCATCCCGGGCGAATCGTCCGTCCCGCCCCTCCCTCCGCCGCATCGTAGGGGAGCGGGCGCCCGGACGGAACCGCCCTCCGGAACGGCGTTCCACGGTGTGCTAGAGGCCGGCGTCGCGGCCGATGATCTCCTTCATGATCTCGTTGGAGCCCGCCCAGATGCGGGTGACCCGGGCGTCCATCCAGGCGCGCGCGACGCGGTACTCGCGCATGTAGCCGTAGCCGCCGAACAGCTGCACGCAGCCGTCGATGATCTGGTTCTGCACGTCCGACGACCAGTACTTGGCCTTGGACGCGTCCACGGCGCCCAGCTCGCCGGCGACGTGCGCCGCCAGGCACTGGTCGACGAACGCCTGCGCGACGTCCAGCTTGGTGATCAGCTCGGCGACCAGGAACTTGTTGTGCTGGAACGCGCCGATCGCCTGCCCGAACGCCTTGCGCTCCTTGACGTACTCGATCGTCTCCTCGAGGACGCCGCGCGCGTGCGCCACGTTCGCGATCGCGCAGGACAGGCGCTCCTGCGAGAGGCGCTCCATCATGTGGATGAAGCCCCGGTTCAGCTCGCCGATCACGTGCGAGTCGGGGACGCGGACGTTTTCGAAGAACAGCTCGGACGTGTCGGCCTCGGGCTGCCCGACCTTGTCGAGCTTCGTGCCGCGGGCGAACCCGGGCGTGCCCGCCTCCACGCCGAACAGCGTGATGCCCTTGGCGCCGCGCTCGGGCTCGGTCTTCGCCGCGACGATCACCAGGTCGGCGTGGCCGCCGTTCGTGATGAACGTCTTCGACCCGTTGATCACCCACGAGTCGCCGTCGCGCACGGCCGTCGTCTTCAGTGCGGCCAGGTCCGACCCGCCGGACGGCTCGGTCATCCCGATCGCGGTGATCGTCTCGCCGCTGCAGAAGCCCGGCAGCCACTTCTTCTTCGCCTCGTCGGTCGCCAGCTCCAGCAGGTACGGGGCGCAGATGTCGATGTGGATGCTGAAGATCGAGTTGTAGGCGACCGCGACCCGGGCCAGCTCCTCGCCGATCACCGCGTTGAAGCGGAAGTCGCCCGCGTCCTGCCCGCCGAACTCCGCCGGCACCTGCATGCCGAGGAAGCCCTGCCGGCCGGCCTCCAGCCACACCTCGCGCCTGAGCATCCGCTCATCGCGGATGTCCTCGTCGAGCGGGAGGAGCGTCCGCTCGACGAACTCCCTCACGGACTCCCTGAACAGCTCGTGGTCGGTCTCGAAGACGGTGCGCCGCATGCGGATCCTCCTGGAATCGGCCGAGAAGGGCGGAAAGGTGCGGTCAGTCTACTGAGCGGTCGCTTAGGATCGGCGCATGGGCTCCGACATGTGGGACGCGGTCGCGCCGGACGCGTCCCGGCGGCTGCTGCGCGCGGCCGTCGACTCCTTCGGCGAGCTCGGGTACCACGGCACGTCCACCCGGCACATCGCCGCCGGCGCGGGCATGAGCGCGGGCGCCCTGTACGTGCACTACCGCACGAAGGCCGACCTGCTCTTCCAGATCGCGCTGACGGTGCACGAGTCCGTCCTGGCGGAGCTGGAGGGCGCCGTGGACGGCGTCGAGGGGCCGCCCGCGCGGGTCCGGGCCCTGATGTACGCGTTTGCGCGCTGGCACGCCCGCCACCACCGCGCCGCCCGCGTCATCCAGAACGAGCTGGGCGCCCTCGAGGCGCCGCACGCCGCCCGGATCGCGGAGCTGCGCCGCCGCGTCCGCGCGCTCGTCCGGGACGAGGTGCGGGCCGGCGCGGCGGCGGGGGAGTTCGACGTCGCCGACGTCGAGGGCACCGCCCGCGCCATGGCGTCGCTCGCCGTCGACGTGTGCCGGTGGTACCGGCCCGAGGGCGCGCGCACCCCCGAGGACATCGGCGCCCTGACGGCCCACCTGTGCCTGCGGATGCTGGGCGCCCGCCCCGGCGGCCCGCCCTAGCGGGGCGTCAGTCCCACCAGAACGACCACCAGGTCTTGCCGCGGATCTCCTCGGCGTACCCGGCGAGGGTGCCGGGCCCCTGGAACAGGATGTCCGGGCAGAACGCCCAGTGCTCGGCCGCCACGTGCACGGCGTGCCGCGTCGTGACGGGCGGCGCCGCCACGCTCAGCTCGAGCGTGTTGAACCCGAGGCCGATGACGCGGGCGCCGAAGCGCTCCTCCCACGAGCGCAGGACGGCGGCGAGCGGCGCGGTCCACTCGTTGTGGTTCAGGGCGCCCTGCCAGCCCACGGCGGCGATGGCGTCGGCGCCCCGCTCGACGGCCGCCAGCCCCAGGGACGGCGCGCGCGCGGCGATCGTCCGGGCGTGCCGGTCGGCGATCACGTCGGGATCGTCCAGCAGGGTGCCGGGCGGGGCGGGCCCGGGGCAGTGCCGGCCGAACGGCGCGAGGTCGTCGTGGTCGTCCCCGGGGGCCTGGTCGACGAAGTCGGTCCAGACCTCGTACATGAAGGCGTGGGGGACGTAGTTGCCGATCTCGGAGACCGGTTCCGGGGCGATCTGCCCCGCGGCCCACGGCTGGTCGGACTCGTCCAGCAGCAGCGGCCACAGTCCGGACCGCTCGTGCTCGGCCCGCAGCCGGGCCCACAGCACGCCGTCGACGGGATCGTCGCTCAGCCAGAACGCGGGCCGCATGAGGTGCTGCCGCTGCGGGTAGCCGGGATCGGGCCACACCACGTCCCCTTCGGGCAGCGGCACCGCCAGCGTCCGCTCGGCCCCGCCGTCCGCCTGGCCGTCGGCCTCGTCGGCGAACAGCTGCGGCAGGTTGCCCGGCAGGTGCCGGACCTCGACATCATCCATTTCACGCCGTTCCGGTACAGAGCATGCCAACGGGATCTTGGCACTCCGTGATGGTAACGGCGTCCGGGGCCGTTCGTGGGGCGAGCCGCCGGGTTCGCCGCCCGGCGGCCCGCCCCGTCCCCGCGTCTCAGCCGTCCTTCCCGCTCCGGCTGCGCTCGAAGGCGGCGGCGCCGGCGGCGAACGCCGCCACGGCGAGGCAGACGCCGGCGATGTTCGCCCACATGCCGTCGAGCGTCAGGCGGGTGAGGACGAAGGCCGCGGCCAGCAGCGTCGTGACGATCCAGGTCGTCGGGGTGTTCACGCGGGGGGAGTCCTTTCGGGGAGCGGTGGGGGTCAGCGAGCGCGGCGGCGGCCCCGGACCAGGAAGTCGATCACGAGGGCTATCGCCGCGACGCCGGTGATCACGCCGATGACGATCTCATACCAGGTGTCCTGCAGCGTGATGCTCGTGCCGGCGTTCACGGCGACCAGCAGCGCGACGAGCGTCCAGCGAACGGTGTTTCCCATGGTGGGTGTCCTTTCGGGTGGTGGTGGGGACGGACGATCCGTACTCGGGCCCGCGGGTCAGGAGCCCGCGGGAGAGGCGCGGCGGCGCAGCATCGCGCGCGCCGGGAGCATGACGGCGGCGGCGCCGGACCCGGCGACGCCGAGCAGGACGGCGGCGACCGCGGGCGGCACGGTGGGCAGCGGCCGGCCGACGACGCCGAGCGCGAACGCGAACAGCGTCACCGCCGCGACGAGCGTCCCGACCAGCACGCCGGTGCCGAGGACGATCAGCGCCTCCAGCCGCACCGCCCGCAGCACCTGGCGCCGCGTCGCCCCCACCAGGCGCAGCAGGGCGAACTCGCGGCGCCGCGCGGCCGTCGCCAGCGCCAGGGTGGTGACGAGGCCGATGACGATGAACCCGCCGATCGCCGCGACGACGATGAGGCTGACGAACCCCTGCAGGCGCACCTCCTGCGACGCGCGCGCGCCGAACGCGGCCGCGTCGATCGCGCGGACGCCGGTGTGGGCGGCGGTGACGCCCCGCAGGTCGGCGCCGTCCTCCGCGCGGACGAGGACGTGGTCGTCCAGCGGGGTGGCGGTGTGCCCGGCGACGAGGTCGCGGGGGAGCAGGACGTCCCCGAAGCCGGGGCCGCGCTCGTAGACCGCGACGACCCGGGGCTCGACGCGCGTGCCGTCCCCGAGCCACAGCTCCGCCTTCGACCCGACCTCCAGGCCGCCCGCGACGTCCTCGCTGAGCGCGACGGCCGTGCCGCGCAGGTCGCGGAGGCTCCCCTCGGACACGTCCGGGTCGATCGTCGCGGCGACGTCGCCGCCGAGGGCGCGGGCGCCGAGCGGCCGGAACGTCTCCTCGCCCAGCTCCCGCACCGGCATGAGGACGGTCGTGCGCTGCACGGCCGCCGCGGCGGTGACGCCCGGTGCGCGGCGGGCCGCGGCGGCGACGTCGCGCGGCAGCCCCGGGCCGTCCGCCACCAGGACGCGGTCGGCGCGGGTGCCCTCCGCCGCCTGCCGGTGCGCCGCGTGGACGACGGTGGCGGGCGCCGACAGCTGCGTGGCGGAGAACGCGACGGCCAGGGCGACCGGCGTCATGACCGCCCCGGCGCGCAGCGCGGCGGCGCCGCTCGCGTGCCGCGCCAGCCGCCCGGCGACGGGCGAGACCCGCTCCGCGGCGCCGCCGAGGGCGCGGGCGCCGGCGCGGGCCAGCAGGGGGGCGAGGAAGGCCATCGCGACGATCAGCGCGAGGACCAGCCCGCCGACGGACGTCGCGGCCGCCGCCCCGGTCGCCGTGAAGGAGAACCCGAGGGCGTTCAAACCGACGAACAGGAAGAAGAGGCCCAGGGCGAGGCGCCAGCGGGGCAGTCCGGCCGGTTCGGCGGAGGCGGCGCCGAGCGCCTCCACCGGGTGGATCCGCGTCGCCCGCAGCGACGCCAGCAGCGCGGTGAGGACCGCGGCCGACACCGTCACCGCGAACGCCGCCAGCACCGGCAGCGGGCTGAGCGCCGTCCCGGCCTCCTCCGGCAGGACGCCGCGGCCCCGCATGGCGGCGAGGATCGCGGCGCCGAGCCCGAGGGACAGCACCCCGCCGATCAGCGCGGCCGGGACCGCGGCCCGCGCCGTCTCGCGCAGCAGGTCCGCGCGGACCTGGCCGGGCGTCGCGCCGACCGCGCGCAGCAGCGCCAGCTCGCGGGACCGCTCCCGCACCGACAGCGCGACCAGCCCGCCGACGATCACCAGCGCCGTCATGATCGCGACGCTGCCGATCGCCATGCCCAGGTCGAACAGGTCGGGACGGGCGGCGGCCACCGCCGGGTCCTCGGCGTCGCCGCGCGCGTCGCCGGTCGCGACGTCCAGCCCGGGGACGGCGGCGCGGAGCGCGTCCGCGTCGAGGTCCCCGTCGGCGAGCACCGCGAGGGCGTCGGCCCTGCCGGGGTGCCCGTACAGGGCGGCGGCCGCCGCGGGCGCGAAGTACGCCGCGCCGGTGCCGGACGGCGCGAGCCCCACCACGCGGTACGGGCGCGGCGCCGCGCCGATCTGCAGCCGCACGGTCCCGCCGACGCCGGTCCCGGCGTCGCGGCCCAGCACGACCTCGTCCGCCGCGCGCGGCGCCCGTCCGTCCCGCGGCTCGACGGCGCCGAGGACCGCCGACTCCCACCCGTGCCCGGTGAGCGCGCGGCCGTCCGGGAGGACCACCGGGAACGACACGTCGGCGACCACGTCGCGGACGCCCGGGACCGCGCGCAGCCGCGCGGCGGCCGACAGCGGGACCCGGGGCCGCTCCGGCACCGGCAGGCTCGCCTCCGAGGGCGCCTCCCCGAGGCGCTCCAGGTGCGTCGCGACGGTGCGCGGCCCGGTCACGACCGCCTCGGCGGCCGCGTACCGCTGGACCGGGGCGTGGGCGCGCAGCGCCGACTCCACCAGCACCCCGCAGGCGCCGATGAGCGCGGCGGCGAACAGCAGCGCCGCGAACACCCCGGCGAACGCCCCCTTGCCCGTCCTCGTGAGGCTCACAGCGACTCCCAGCGGGACATGACGGCGGAGACGGTCGGGGACGCCAGCTCGTCCACGATCCGGCCGCGGCTGAGGAACACGACCGAGTCGGCCCACGAGGCGGCCATCGGGTCGTGGGTGACCAGCACGACGGTCTGGCCGGTCGCGTCGGCCGCCTCCCGCAGCAGCCGCAGCACGTCGCGCGCGGTCCGCGGGTCCAGCGCGGCGGTGGGCTCGTCGGCGAACACCACCTCCGGGCGGGTGATCAGCGCGCGGGCGATGGCGGCGCGCTGCTGCTGGCCGCCCGACAGCTCCGCCGGGCGGTGCCGCAGCCGGTCCGCCAGCCCGACCCGCTCGACGACCTCCGCCAGCCGCGCCGGGTCGGCGTCGCGGCCGCCGAGCAGCAGCGGCAGCGCGATGTTCTGCTCGACGTCCATCGACGGGACCAGGTTGAACGACTGGAACACGAACCCGATCCGCTCCCGCCGCAGCCGCGTCCGCTTCGCCTCCCCGAGCCGGCCGAGGTCGACGCCGCCGATCCGGACGGTGCCGGACGTGGGGCGGTCGAGCCCGGACGCGCAGTGCAGGAACGTGCTCTTGCCCGACCCGGACGGCCCCATCACGGCCGTGAACCCGCCCCGGGCGAGCGTCCACGTCACGTCGTCCAGGGCCCGGACGTCGCCGTAGGTCTTGCCGACCGCCTCCAGGCTCACCGCCGCCGCGGTCGTCTCGGCAGCCGTCCCGGCCGTCATCGCCGTCATGATCCCCCTCTGCGGGAAGCTCCGTCTCACCTGGTCGAAGCTAGGTTCCGGAGGGGGCCGGCCACATCGGCGCCCGCTACACACCCGATGGTGTAGCCCGCTACACCATCGGACGGGGGCACGCCCCGGTGCGCCGCGCCGCACGGTCGCTTACCGTGAGGCCAGAGGTGACATGAACGGGATCTTGAGAAGCGGCGCGACCGGGAGCAAGCGGCTCGTCGGCGCCATGCGGACGGCGCTGCCCGCGCTGCTCGGTCTGCCGCTGCTGGCGTTCGTCCTGGTGCTGCTGCCGCTCCTCCTGCCGTGGCTGCCGCAGGCCGTCCGCCCGCTGCGCGCGCTCGCGAACGCCGAACGGCGCCGGGCCGGGGCGCTGCTGGGCCGCGAGATCCCCGAGCCGTACAGGCCGCCGCGGGGCACGTCCCTCGAACAGGGCGTCCTCCTGCTGAGATCCCCGGACACCTGGCGGGACGTCGGCTGGATGGCGGCGCACGGGTTCACCGGAGTGCTCCTGGGCGTGCTCGCGATCGGCCTGTGGCCGGCGACCCCGGTGTCGTTCTCGCTGCCGCTGTGGTGGTGGGCGGCGCCGGAGGGCTCCCAGGCGGCCTTCATCACGCTCGACTCGTGGCCGAAGGCCCTCACGATGCCGTTCGTCCAGGGCGCCTCCTACGCGTTCCTGCTGCTGTGGCTCCTCCCGCGGGCGGCGCTCCGGCAGGCGCGGCTCGCCGAGGCGCTGCTGCGGCCCTCCCGCCGCACGTCCCTCAGCGAGCGGGTCGAGGAGCTGACCGAGACGCGGGCGGGCGCGCTGGAGGCCCACGGCGCCGAGCTGCGCCGGATCGAGCGGGACCTGCACGACGGGACGCAGGCCCAGCTCGTCGCCGCCGCGCTGCGCCTCGGCCTCGCCGACCGCCGCTTCGACGCCGACCCCGACGCGGCCCGCGCGCTGTTCCTGGAGGCGCGGGAGGGCGTCGAGGAGGCGCTCACGCAGCTCCGCTCGGTCGTCCGCGGCATCTACCCGCCCATCCTGTCGGACCGGGGCCTCGGCGGCGCGCTGCGGGCCCTCGCCGGCGGCCACCCCGTCCCCGTCGAGCTGGACGTCGCGGACGCCGGCGTCCGCGCCCCCGCGGCCGTCGAGGCCGCCGCCTACTTCGTCGTCGCCGAGGCCCTCACCAACGTCGCCAAGCACAGCGGCGCCCGGCGCGCCGCCGTCACCGTCCGCCGGGACGGGGACCGGCTGCGGCTCACCGTGCGCGATGATGGGAAGGGCGGCGCCGACCCCGCGCGCGGCACCGGCCTGGCGGGCATCCGCCGCCGGGTCGCCGCGCTCGACGGCGCCGTCCGCGTCCACAGCCCCGACGGAGAAGGGACGACCCTCGACGTGGACCTGCCGTGCGGATCGTGATCGCGGAGGACAACGTCCTGCTGCGGGAGGGCCTGGTCCTGCTGCTGACGTCCGACGGCCACGAGGTCGTCGCCGTCGCCGACAACGGCCCCGACGTGCTGCCCGCCCTGCTCGAGCACCGGCCCGACGCGGCCGTCCTGGACGTCCGGCTGCCGCCCGGCTTCAAGGACGAGGGCCTGCGGGCCGCCGTCGAGGCCCGCCGCAAGCTGCCCGGGCTGCCGCTGCTCGTCCTGTCGCAGTACGTGGAGGAGACCTACGCGGCCGAGCTGCTCGCCGGGGGAGCGGAGGGCGTCGGCTACCTCCTCAAGGACCGGGTGAGCCGCGTCGACGAGTTCCTGGACGCCCTGTCCCGCGTCGCCGCGGGCGGCACCGCCCTCGACCCCGAGGTCGTCTCCCAGCTGATGACCTCCCGGCGGGACCCCCTGTCGGCGCTCACCCCCCGCGAGCGCGAGGTCCTCGGGCTGATGGCGCAGGGCCTCGACAACGCGACCATCGCCGCGAACCTGGTGATCACCGAGCGGTCGGTCAGCAAGCACATCGGCGCCGTGTTCGCCAAGCTCGGCCTGCCGCCCACCGACAGCGGGCACCGGCGGGTCCTCGCCGTCCTCGCGTACCTGAACGCGTGACGGCATGAGCGGGGGCACGGGCGGGGACACGGGCGACGGGATCCGCGTGCGCCGCGCCGTCCGGGCGCTGCTGCTGGACGGCGACGCGCTCGTCCTGCTCCGCCGGACCCGCCCGGACCGCCCCGTCTACTGGACGACGCCGGGCGGCAAGATCGAGCCGACCGACGCCGACCGCGAGGCGGCGCTGCGCCGCGAACTCGACGAGGAGCTCGGCGCGGTCGCCGGGCCGCTCCGCGAGGTGTTCGCCTGCGACGAGCTCGAGCCGGAACTGCGCCGCGTGCAGACCTTCTACGTGTGCCGCCTGCGCGCGATGGACCTGTCCCGCCGTCACGGCCCCGAGTTCGCCGACCCGGCGAACGGCCGCTACGACGTCGACCGCGTCCCGTGCACCCCCGCCGCGCTGGCGTCCATCGCGCTGATCCCCGCGCCGCTCGTCGCCTACCTCGCCGAGCACGCCGCGGAACTCCCCGCGCTCGCCCTCTGACCGCTACCGGGCCTTGTCATAGATCACTGGCATATGTCACGTTTGCGTGGCCTCAGTGATCAAGGAGCCCCCCCGATGCCGCGTCCAGGTCCCCGCGCCGCGGCCGCCGCGCTGCTCGCGGCCGCCGCCCTCGCGCCCGTCCCCGCCTCCGCCGCCGCCCCCGACGGGCTGTCGGCCACGATCCGCTACACCGAGTACGGCATCCCGCACGTCGTCGCCGACGACTACGCGGGCCTCGGCTACGGGACCGGCTACGCGGCGGCGAAGGACAACGTCTGCCTGCTCGCCCAGGGCGTCGTCACCCTGAGCGGCGAACGCTCCAGGTACTTCGGCCCCGACGCGGCGCCCGACGGCTCCCTGTCGTCGGCGTCCACGAACCTCGCCAGCGACGTGTTCTTCACCGGCATCAACCAGAGCGGCGTCGTCGAGCGACTGGCCGCGCTGCCCGCGCCGCGGGGGCCGTCCGCCGAGATCCGCGCGCTCGGCCGCGGCTGGGCCGCCGGGTACAACCGCTACCTGCGCGAAGGGAAGATCACCGACCCCGCCTGCAAGGGCGCCGCCTGGCTGCGGCCGATCACCGAGAAGGACGTCTACCGGCGCGCCTACGCCCTCGCGATGCTCGGCGGCTCCGGCATGGTCACCGACGCGATCGTGAACGCCGCGCCGCCCGGCGGGAACGCCCCGAAGGCCGCGAAGCCGAGCGGCGCGGAGGTCGAGACGGCCCTCCGGAACCTCATGGCCGGAACCGGGATGGGCAGCAACGCGATCGCCGCGGGCTCCGGCGCCACCGCCGCCGGGCGCGGCCTCCTCCTCGGCAACCCGCACTACCCGTGGCAGGGCGGCCGCCGCTTCTGGCAGGTGCAGCAGACCATCCCCGGCGAGCTGAACGTCAGCGGCGCCGGGCTGCTCGGCTCCACCACGGTCAACATCGGGTACAACGCCACCTTCGCGTGGAGCCACACCGTCGCGACCGGGATCCCGTTCACGCTCACCGAACTCCGGCTCGTCCCCGGCGACCCCACCTCCTACTTCGTCGACGGCCGCATCGAGAAGATGACGAAGCGCCAGGTGACCGTCCAGGCCAGGCAGGCGGACGGCTCGCTGAAGCCCGTCACCCGCACGCAGTGGAGCACCCGCTACGGGCCGGTCGTCACGTCCGTGTCGTCCCTCGACCTGCCCTGGACCGGCTGGAACGCCTACGCGATCACCGACCCGAACGCGCAGAACGTCCGGCTGCTGAACACCTCGCTCGCCCTCGGCAAGGCCCGCACGACGGACGAGGCGGTCGAGGCCCTCAAGAGCACCCAGGGGCTCCCGTGGGTGAACACCATCGCCGCCGACTCCCGCGGCGAGGCGCTCTTCGCGCAGCTCCAGGTGCTGCCCAACGTCACCGACGACTTCGCGGACCGGTGCAACACGGTCCTCGGCCACCTGATGTACCGCATGGGCGGGGTCGCCGTCCTGGACGGCACCCGGTCCGGCTGCGCGCCCGGCGCGGCCGCCGGGACCCTCCAGCCCGGCATCCTCGACCCCGGCCTGTACCCCGTCCTCACCCGCACCGACTACGTCACGAACTCCAACGACAGCCACTGGCTGTCGAACCCGGAGCGGCCCCTCACCGGCTACCCGCGGATCATCGGCGACGAGGAGAGCGAGCGCAGCCTCCGCACCCGCAGCGGCCTCGTCGCCGTCGAGGAGCGGCTGGACGAGGGCCGGTTCACCCGCGCCGGCATGCAGGACCTCGTCTTCGCGAACCGGAACCACGCGGGCGAACTGGCCGTCGACGGCACCGTGGAGATGTGCCGCGACATGCGGCTCGGCGAACCCTGCGACGTCCTCGCCGCATGGGACGGGACGGCCGACACCGGCAGCCGCGGCGCGCTGCTCTTCGACCGCTACTGGCGCAAGGCGACCGCCGCGTGGGACCTGTGGAAGACCCCGTTCGACGTCTCCGACCCGGTCCGCACGCCCCGCGGCTTCAACACCGGCTCGTGGGCCGCCCGCAAGGCGCTGGTCGACGCGGTGAACGAGCTCAAGTCGTCCGGCATCGTCCTGGACGCGCCGCTCGGCGAGCACCAGTACGTCACCCGCAACGGCGAGCGGATTCCGATCGGCGGCGGCACGGAGGCCCTCGGCCTGTTCAACAAGATCGAGGCCGTCTGGACGCCCGGCGAGGGCTACACCGAGGTCCGGCACGGATCGAGCTACGTGCAGGTCGTCTCGTTCGACGGCGACCGCTGCCCCGACGCCCGCACCCTCCTCACCTACTCGCAGTCGGCGAACCCGGAGTCCCCGCACTTCGCCGACCAGACGAAGCTGTTCTCCGAGAAGAAGTGGGTGACCGGACGGTTCTGCGACGGCGAGATCGAGAAGGCCCCGAACCTCCAGGTCATCGAGCTGACCCGGGAATGACGGGCGTGACCGCGAGACCGGCCCGGCCGCCCGGTACGACGAACGGAGGCCCGCACCGGCCGGGACGGTAAGAACGTTCTCCTTCCTGAGAGCGGAAACCCGTTCACCGGAGGCGTGCTACCTCGGCATATTCGTCGACATTGTCCGGAACAGCTAAAAAGTCGTTGTAAGAGTGTGCGTCCAGTGCGTGGGCCGCGAATGCCGGTACGGCTTACCATTTCGCGGATTCCCGCCTCCGCGGCCTACGGCCGGGAAGGAGAAACCGTGAGCCCGCACGCCCCTCGGTTCCGCTGCGCACTCGCCGCCGCGCTCCTCGCGGGAGCGGCGGCGAGCGCCGTCCCGTCCGGGACCGCGCACGCCGCTCCGCCCGTCCGGGACCGCATCGTCGTCACCGCGGACGGTTCCCCGGCGTACACGCTGGCCGGTGACCTGTCGTCCGGCTCCATCGCCGTCCTCGACAACGTCGTGACCTACGAGCCCGACAGGATCGAAGGAACGGGCACCCTTCCGGGCTCCGCGGGGGGCACCGCGAGCGTCTCGTTCGACATCGCGGACCGGGACTTCTCCCTCAAGGGCCGGTTCACCCTCAAGGACCCGGGCGCGGGCGTGGAGATCACCGCCGACATCGACGGCGGCGTCACGGTCCCCGGCACGGCGCAGGTGCGGTGGGAGGGGAAGGGCACGGTCCGGCGCGCGGGCGGCTCCGCCGACCGGCGGGTCGCGTTCACGATCGAGGACCGGCGCCCGGACCCCGGCGACCACGCCGTCCGCTTCACCCACGCGGGGCAGCAGCGGAACGCCATCCTCCGCCTGCCCGACGACTACGACGGCACCCCGCGTCCCGCGCTGTTCCACTTCCCCGGCCTCCTGGAGAGCCCGGCCGTCGCCGAGTGGTTCGGCCGCATGGCCGACTTCGCCCAGACCCGCGGCTTCATCATGGTCACCCCCGAGCACCACGGCGTCGGCTGGCAGGGCGTCCTGGGCGGCACGCCGGGCCCCGACCTCGACGACCCGGGGTTCGTGCGCCGGCTCCAGGACGTCCTCGTCGACCGGTTCGACGCCGATCCCCGCCGCCTGTACGCGTCCGGCATGAGCAACGGCGGCTTCTTCACCAGCAAGACGGCCTGCGAGAACGACCGCTTCGCCGCCTTCGCCCCCGTCGCGGGCCAGCTCAACGACCCCGGCGCCTGCGCCCCCGGGCGGCACGTCCCGATCGTCCTCATCCACGGCGACGGCGACTTCGTCGTCCCCTACGCCACGGTGCGTCCCGCGCTCGACTTCTGGAAGCGCAACAACGGCTGCGGCTCGCGGACCGTGGCCACGGAACTGCCCGACATCGCGCCCGACGACAACACCACCGTCGTCCGCCACGACCACCCCGACTGCCCGGCCGACGGCCCCGTCACCCTCTACGAGATCAAGGGCGGCGGGCACAACTGGCCCGGCGGCACGCCCTTCCTCGGCCCGTTCCTCGGCGGCACCACCTACGACATCGACGCCAACGCCGTGATCTGGGACTTCGTCTCCCGCCACCGCCTCTGACCGGCTGCGCGCGCGGCGCTCAGCGGGGCGTGGCCCGCCCGTCCCCGCGTTCCCGGGCTTCGCCGAACGCGCGCCGGTAGGCGCCGGGGGTGGTACCGAGGGCGGCTCGGCGTACTGGAGCTGGCTGCCCTCCCGGTGCGGCGGCAGCACCATGTTCCGGGCGACCTGGGCGGCGTACGCGGCGCCGTGGTCGACGTAGAGGACGTCCGGATCCACGTGCACCTCGGGGAAGTCGGCGGCGAGCCGGTCGGTGTGGCGCCAGTGGGTGGTGGCGCGGCGGCCGTCCAGCAGCCCGGCCTGCGCGAGGACGAACGCGCCGGTGCAGATGGCGGCGATCCGTGCGCCGCGCCGGTGGGCGGCCCGCAGCGCCTCGGCGACGTCCGGCGCGACCGGCGGGCCGGGCGGCCGCCGGCCGGGGACGATCACGGTGTCCGCGTCCCGGCGGGGCGGCCAGGCCCGCGTCGACGAGGATCGTGCAGCCGGCGGTGGTCCGCAGCGGCCCGGGCCGCTCGGCGCAGATCCGGAAGTCGTAGCGGGCGGGCGCGTCCGGGGGGGACGGTGCCGAACACCTCGGCGGCTGCCACGGTCCCCGCCCTCGCGGACTGATCTCCCGCGCCCTCATCGACTTCTTCGCGGCGCAATAGCCGAACCGTCATACCGGCGTGGGCGAACGGTATTTGATCGGCATGCCCCGGCGGGGCAGGGTGGGGGCGTGGACGATCTCAACGACTGGCCGGGCCGGGAACTGGACGACGAGGCGCTGGACGTCGCGTACAACGTGCGGCGCAAGGCGGGGCCGGAGCTGTTCGAGCGGCACATGGCCCGGTACCTGGCGATGTCGGACGACGCGGTCGCGGGGCTGCCGGGGCATCCGGGGATCGTCTACGACGAGGCGAGCGGCGAGCGGCTGGACGTGTGGGGCGTCGCGGACGGGACGCCGCGTCCCGCGTTCGTCTTCCTGCACGGCGGCTACTGGATGGCGCTGTCGCGGCGCGAGTCGGCGTTCATGGCGCGGATGCTGCACGAGCACGGCGTCGCGACCGTGGTGCCCGACTACACGCTGGCGCCCGAGGCGACCCTGGAGGAGATCGTCCGGCAGGTGCGGGCGGCCGTCGCGTGGGTGCACCGGCACGGACGCGAGCACGGGCTCGACCCCGAGCGGATCGTCGTCGGCGGCAGTTCGGCGGGCGGCCACCTGACGGGGATGACGATGGTGGACGGCTGGCAGGAGGAGTTCGGGCTGCCGCGCGACGTCGTGAAGGCGGCGATGCCGTTCAGCGGGCTGTTCGACATCCGGCCGATCACCCGCGTCTACGTGAACGAGGTCGTGAAGCTGGACGTGGCGCGGGCGGCGGCGCTCAGCCCGGCGCTGCTGCCGCGGGGCGGGTGCCCCGCGGTGGTCGCGGTCGCCGAGCACGACGGCGGCGGGTTCGTGGAGCAGACGCGGCGGTTCGCGCGGCACTGGGGCGTCGAGCCGCTGATCGTCCCGGGGCGCGACCACTTCGACGTCGTGCTCGACCTGGCCGACGCAGGCACCGAGGCGAGCCGCCGGCTGCTGGGGCTGATCGCGTCCGTCACGCGGTGATCGCGGCGGCCTCGCGGCGCAGGTGGTCGAGCATCAGCCGGGCCGACGGGGTCGGGGCGCGGTGCGCGGGGAGGGTGACGCCGACCTGGCGGCGCACGGTCTCCAGCGGGACGGGCAGCGGCGCGAGCTCGGCGTCGGTGCGGGCCACCAGCTCGGGCAGCGCGGCGATCATGTCGGTGTCGCGGACGAGCGTGCGCACGGTGAGCACCGACGTGCATTCGACGAGGTTCGCGGGCGGTTCGAGCCCCTCGGCGCGGAAGACCTGCTCGAGCTCGCGGCGGAGGGCCGTCTGCTCCAGGGGCAGCACCCACGGGTAGCCGAGCAGGTCGGCGAGGGACAGGCCGGGACGCTCGCGGGCCGGGTGGTCGCGGCGCGCGACGAGCCGGACGGGCTCGCCGTACAGGGTGATCTGGCGGAGGGCCGGCTGCTCCTCGATGGGGTTGAGGCGGCCGAGGATCAGGTCGATCTCGCCGTCGAGCAGCCGCGGGACCTGCGCGTCGAACGTGGCCTCCTGGACGATCACGGTGATGCCGGGGCGGGACGCCTTGAGCGCGGCGATCGCCCGGGGCAGCAGGACGTTCGAGCCCGCCAGCAGGGTGCCGATCGTGACGGTGCCGACCTCGCCGTCGGCGAGCCCGCTGATCCGCTCGCCGGCCCGGCGCAGTTCGGCGAGGACGGCGCGGGCGTGCTCGACGAACGCGTCCCCGAACAGGGTCGGCGTGACGCCGCGGGGGCCGCGGGTGAACAGGTCGACGCCGAGGATGTTCTCGACCTCGCGCAGGCTGCGGGTCACCGCGGGCTGCGCGAGGTGCAGGTGCTCGGCGGCGCGCAGGACGCTGCCGTGCTCGGCGATGGCGACCACGAGCACCAGGTGCCGCAGCTTGAGACGTCCGTTGAGCAGGTCGATGGCGCGCATGCCCCACTTAGTATCACAAGTCCGCTATGCCTTCGCGGACGATTGGTATTTGCACGGCATAGCTGGATGGGCGCAGGATCGGGATGTCCGGGTGATCGCATGGGAGGAAGCGGATGAAGGCTGAGCACTATGTCGGCGGGGTGTTCCGTTCGGACGGCCCGGCCTTCCCCCTGATCGCCCCCGCGGACGGGTCCGAGCTGGGGTCGGTGCCCGAGGCGCCGCGGGAGGTCGTGGACGAGGCCGTCGCGGCGGCCCGCGCGGGGCTGCGGGGCCCGTGGGGGACGGCCGCCGCCGAGGACCGCGCGGCCGCGCTCCGGCGGATCGCCGACGGGATCCAGGCGCGGTTCGACGAGTTCGTCGACGCCGAGGCCGCCGACACCGGGAAGCCCCGCGAGCTGGCCGCGACCGTCGACATCCCGAGGGCCGTCGGCAACTTCCGCGCGTACGCCGACCTGCTGTACGGGCGCCCCGAGCGGGCGTACACGACGCAGATCCCCGGCTGGAGCACCGGGACGGGCCAGGCGCTCAACTACACGGTCCGCCGCCCGCTCGGCGTCGTGGCGATCATCTCGCCGTGGAACCTGCCGCTGCTCCTGCTGACGTGGAAGGTCGCCCCCGCCCTCGCGGCCGGGAACGCCGTCGTGGTCAAGCCGTCCGAGGAGACCCCGTCCACCGCCACGCTGCTCGCCCGGGTGATCGACGACGCCGGGCTGCCGGCGGGCGCGTTCAACCTCGTGCACGGGCACGGCGCGGACGCGGCGGGCGCGTTCCTCACCGGCCACCCGGACGTGGACGCCATCGCGTTCACCGGCGAGTCCGCGACGGGCTCGGCGATCATGCGCAACGCGGCCGACCACGTGACGCCGGTGTCGTTCGAGCTGGGCGGCAAGAACCCCGCGCTCGTCTTCGCCGACGCCGACCTCGACGCCGCCGTGGACGGCACCGTCCGCTCGTCCTTCACGCACTCCGGGCAGATCTGCCTGTGCACCGAGCGGGTCTACGTGGAGCGCCCCGTGTTCGACGCGTTCGTCGAACGGCTCGGCGAGCGGGCGCGGGCGCTCGACGGCTACGGCCCGATGATCTCCGCGGAGCACCGCGACAAGGTGCTGGGCTACTACCGGCTGGCCCGCGAGGAGGGCGCGACGGTCGTCGCCGGGGGAGGAGCGCCGGCCTTCGGGGACGAGCGCGACGGCGGCTTCTACGTCGAGCCGACCGTGCTCACCGGCCTGCCCGAGACCGCCCGGACGGTGCGCGAGGAGATCTTCGGGCCCGTCTGCCACGTCGCCCCGTTCGACACCGAGGACGAGGCGGTGCGGCTCGCCAACGACAGCCCGTACGGCCTGGCCTCGACGGTCTGGACGCGCGACCTGTCGCGGGCGCACCGGGTCGCGCCGCGCATCGAGACGGGCATCGTCTGGGTGAACTGCTGGAACCTGCGCGACCTCCGGACGCCGTTCGGCGGCGTGAAGGCGTCCGGGATCGGGCGCGAGGGGGGAGAGTACTCCCTGGACTTCTTCTCCGAGCCCGTCAACGTGTGCATCCAGATCTGAGAGCGAGACCAGTGACACAGAACATCGACGCCGCCGCCGAGCGGCTCGCGGAGGCCCGCGCGACCGGGACCCCGTGCGCGCCCGTCCGCGACCTCATCGGGACGGTCGAGGACGCCTACGCCGTGCAGGAGCGCCTCACCGAGCGGCTCCTCGCCGGCGGGCACCGCCTCGCCGGCCGCAAGATCGGCCTGACGTCCCGCGCCGTGCAGGAGCAGTTCGGCGTCGGCACCCCCGACTTCGGCATGCTGTTCGCCGACATGGCCGTCCCGGACGGCGAGGAGATCCCGGCGGGCGCGGTGCTGCAGCCGCGCGCGGAGGCCGAGGTCGCGCTCGTCCTGGACGACGACCTGGTGCACGAGCGGCACACGGTCGCCGACGTGATCCGCGCGACCGCGTTCGCGCTGCCCGCGATCGAGGTCGTGGGCAGCCGCGTCCGCGACTGGGACATCACGCTGCCCGACACCGTCGCCGACAACGCGTCGGCCGGCATGTACGTGCTGGGCAACCGGCCGGTGCGGCTCGGCGACGTCGACCTGCGGCTGTGCGGGATGGTGCTGGAGCGGCGCGGCGAGCAGGCGTCCACCGGGACGGGCGCCGCCTGCCTCGGCCATCCGCTGAACGCCGCGCTGTGGCTCGCCGACACGATGGTCCGCGTCGGCCGCCCGCTGCGCGCGGGCGACACCGTGCTGACCGGCGCGCTCGGGCCGGTGGTGCCCGCCGCGCCCGGCGACGTGTTCGAGGCGCGCGTCGAGGGGCTCGGCGACGTGCGCGTCGCCTTCGGGAAGGAGGACGGCCGATGAGCGCGGACGTGCGGAAGGCCGACGTGCAGGCCCTCGCGACGACGCTGGAGGAGGCCGTGCGCGAGCGCCGGGCGGTCCCGAAGCTGACCGACGGCGCCGACCTGGACGTCGCCGCCGCGTACGCCGTGCAGCGCGAGGTGATCGAGCGCCGCACCCGGCGCGGGGAGCGGCTCGCGGGCGTGAAGATGGGCTTCACCAGCCGCGCGAAGATGGTCCAGATGGGTGTGGACGACGTCATCTGGGGCCTGCTGACCGACGCGATGCACGCCGAGTCGTCCGTGGACGTCTCCGGGCTGATCCACCCGCGCGTCGAGCCGGAGATCGTGTACCTCATCGGCCGCGAGGTACGGTCGGTCGCCGAGGTCGAGTCGTGCGTCGCGGGCGTGGCCGTCGGCTACGAGATCCTCGACTCCCGGTACCGGGACTTCAAGTTCACCCTGCCGGACGTCATCGCCGACAACGCGTCCGCGGCCCGGTTCGGGTTCGGGGCGTGGCATCCGCCTCGCGACCTGTCGAACGCCGGGCTGCTGCTGGAGATCGACGGGCGCCCGGTGCAGACCGGCTCGTCCGCCGCGATCCTCGGCGACCCCGTGCGGTCGCTGCGGGCCGCGGCCCGGCTCGCGCTCGGCGCGGGCATCCGGCTGGAACCGGGGTGGGTGGTGCTCGCGGGCGCCGCGACGGCCGCCGTCCCGCTGCCCGCGGGCGCGCACGTCCGCGTCACCGGGAGCGGGCTCGGCGGCGTGGAGGTGACGACCTGATGGCCGCGCCGAACGGCGACGCGATCCTGGTCGAGGGCAAGGCGAAGCCCCGCGGCCGGTTCCCGCACGTGAAGCGGGCCGGCGACCTGGTGTTCGTGTCCGGGACGAGCTCGCGGCGGCCCGACGGGACGTTCGCGGGCGCGTCCGCCGACGCCATGGGCGTCACCGACCTCGACGTCCGCGCGCAGACCCGCGCGGTGATCGAGAACATCCGGGACCTGCTGGAGGCCGCCGGGGGCGGGCTCGCCGACGTCGTCAACGTGACGACGTACCTGGTGAACATGAACGACTTCGGCGGCTACAACGAGGTCTACGGCGAGTACTTCGACGAGACCGGCCCCGCCCGCACCACCGTCGCCGTCCACCAGCTCCCGCACCCGCACCTGCTCATCGAGATCTCGTGCGTCGCGCACATCCCCACGACCGGCGAGGAGGCCGGAGCATGACCCTTCCGCAGCTGACCTTCGGGCACCCGTTCAACTTCGAGAAGTGGATCGACGAGCACCGCGACCTGCTGAAGCCGCCGGTCGGCAACGTGCAGGTCTTCGACGACGCGGGGCTGATCGTCATGGTCGTGGGCGGCCCCAACCAGCGGACCGACTTCCACGACGACCCCACCGAGGAGTTCTTCTACCAGCTCAAGGGGAACATGGTGCTGCGCGTCATGGAGGAGGAGGGGCGCCCGCCCGTCGACGTGCAGATCAACGAGGGCGACGTGTTCCTCCTGCCGCCGCACGTCCGGCACTCCCCGCAGCGCCCCGAGCCCGGCTCGATCGGCCTCGTCGTGGAGGTCCCGCGCCCCGAGGGCGTGCAGGAGGCGTTCGAGTGGTACTGCACCGAGTGCCACCGCCTGGTGCACCGCGTCGAGCTGCAGGTCCGCTCGATCGTCGACGACCTGCCGCCCGCGTTCGACCGCTTCCTCGGCGGCGACCGGACGTGCCCGCACTGCGGCGCCGTCCACCCGGGCAAGGTGTGGCCCGAGTCCATGATCCCGACCACGGCGCCCCGCGCCTGAGGCGCTCCCGCAGCGCCCGCCCGACAGTTCCCGACGGAGGCTCCGTGACAGTCATCGACGTCCACGCGCACGTCTTCCCCCGCCTCGGCCGCGCGGACGGCCGCGTCCTCGCCGACGAGGGCGAGCCGTGGCTGCGCGTCCACGGCGACGGCACCGGCATGATGATGAGCGGCGACAGCGAGTACCGGCCCGTCGAGGAGGGCCTGTGGGACCCGGCGCGCCGGCTCGCCGACATGGACGCCGCCGGCGTCGACGTCCAGGCCGTGTCGTCCACCCCGCTGATGTTCGGGTACGGGGCCGACCCGGCCCGCGCCGCGGACTGGTGCGACCTGGTCAACGACCGCATCCTGGAGTACTGCGCCGCGGACCCGGCCCGGCTGCTCCCGCTCTGCCAGGTCCCCCTGCAGGACGCGGAGCTGGCCCGCCGGGTCGCGGCGCGGGCGGCGGCGGCCGGGCACCGCGGCGTCCACATCGGCAACCACGTCGGCGACCGCAACATGGACGACCCCGGCATCGTCGAGTTCCTCGCGCACTGCGCGGACCTCGGCCTGCCGGTCCTCGCACACCCGTGGGACATGCTGGGCGCCGACCGGATGCGCGGCCACATGCTGCCGTGGCTGTCGGGCATGCCCGCCGAGACGCAGCTCAGCATCCTCGGGCTGATGCTGTCCGGCGCGTTCGAGCGGATCCCCGAGACGCTGCGGCTCTGCTTCTGCCACGGCGGCGGCAGCTTCGCGTTCCTGCTGGGCCGCGCCGACAACGCGTGGCGGCGCCGCGACATCGTCCGCGCCGACTCGCCGCGGCCCCCGTCGGAGTACACCGACCGCTTCCACGTCGACTCCGCCGTGTTCGACCCGCGCGCGCTGCGGCTCTTGGTGGACGTCATGGGGACCGACCGCGTCATGCTCGGCACCGACTACCCGTTCCCGCTCGGCGAGCAGGACCCGGGCGCGACGATCCGGGCCTGCCCCGGCCTGGACGACGCCGACCGCGCCCGGCTGCTCGGTGGCAACGCGGCGGACTTCTTCGCCCCCGCCGCCGCGGCGGCCCTCGCCGAGGAGGGCGCCGCGTGAGCGCCGCCGAGACCGAGGCCCTGCGGCTGGACGGCACCGACCCGGTGCCCGCGCTGCGCGACGAGTTCCTCGTCCCGCCCGCCCCCGGCGGCCGGTACGCGGAGGCCGCGTACTTCGCGGGCAACTCCCTCGGCCTGCAGCCGAAGGCGGTCGCCGGGCGGCTCCGCGAGGAACTGGACGACTGGGCGCGGCTCGCCGTCGAGGGGCACACGCGCGCCCGCCGCCCGTGGGTCGACTACCACGAACTGCTCCGCGAGCCCGCGGCGCGGCTCGTCGGCGCGCTCCCGCACGAGGTCGTCGCGATGAACTCGCTGACGGTGAACCTGCACCTGATGATGGCGAGCTTCTACCGGCCGTCCGGGCGCCGGACCCGCATCGTCATCGAGGACGCCGCGTTCCCGTCCGACTCCTACGCCGTCGCGAGCCAGGCCGTCCACCACGGGCTCGACCCGGCGGCGGCGGTCGTCCGGCTGCGGCCCCGCGACGGCGAGGAGCACCTGCGCACCGAGGACGTCCTCGCCTTCCTCGAGCGCGAGGGGGACACGGTCGCGCTCGTCATGCTCGGCGGGGTGAACTACCTGACCGGGCAGCTCATGGACATGCCCGCGATCACCAAGGCGGGCCGGGCGGCGGGCGCGGTCGTCGGCTGGGACCTCGCGCACGCCGCCGGGAACGTCCCGCTGCGGCTGCACGACTGGGACGTCGACTTCGCCGCCTGGTGCACCTACAAGTACCTGAACTCCGGCCCGGGCGCGGTCGCGGGCTGCTTCGTCCACGAGCGGCACGTGCGGGACGCGTCGGTGCCGAAGCTGTCGGGATGGTGGGGCACCGAACCGTCCGTCCGGTTCCGGATGGACCCCGACATCGCCCCGCCCGCGTCCGCCGACGCGTGGCAGCTGTCGAACCCGCCGATCCTCGCGCTCGCGCCCGTCCTGGCGTCCCTGGAGATCTTCGACCGGGTCGGGATGGACGCGCTGCGCGCCCGCAGCGAGCGGCTGACCGGCTACCTCGCGGCGCGCCTAGCGCCCGTCGGCGGCGTCCGGATCATCACCCCGGCCGACCCGGCGGCGCGCGGCAGCCAGCTGTCGCTGCGGGTCGCGGACGCGGGCGGGCTCGTGCGGCGGCTCGCCGAGGCCCGCGGCGTCGTCGCGGACGCGCGGGAACCGGACGTCGTCCGGCTCGCGCCCGTCCCGCTGTACTGCACCTTTCACGACTGCCACCGCGCCGCCGAGGCCCTCGCCGACCTCGCCTAGCGGGGCGCGGGCCCGCCGGCCGCGGCGGGTTCGGGCGCGGCCCCCGCCCCGGACCCGCCGCCGTCCCGGCCGGCCGCCAGGCGCCCGGCGGACAGGGCCATCACCGCGACCACGCACGTGATCGCGCCGAAGGCGGCCGGGTACGACAGGCCCTCGGCGAGCCAGCCCGTGACGGCCGGGGCGGTCAGGACCGACAGGTAGGTGATGGTGGCGACGCCCGCGACGCCCTCGCCGGGCGTCCGGCCCCGGTCGCCCGCCGCGGCGAACACCAGCGGCAGGACGGTCGCGACGCCGATGCCGATCAGCGCGAAGCCCGCGATGCCCGGCACCGGGGTCCGGGCCGTCACGACCAGGACGCCGCCCAGCACCGCGGTCGCGCCGCCGCAGCGCACGACCCGGACCGGCCCGAACGCGCGGACGAGCCGGTCGCCGACCATGCGCGTCGCCGCCATGAACGCCATGAACCCGGTGAAGCTCGCCGCCGCGACGCCGGGCCCGGCCCCGGTGACCTCGGTGAGGTAGACCGCCGACCAGTCGGCGCTCGCCCCCTCGGCGAACGTCGCGCAGAAGCCGACGAGGCCGATGCCGAGGATGGCGCGGTTCGGCAGCGTGTAGCGGCGCGGTGCCGGGGCGTCCGCCGCCGCCCGGTGCGCGAGCAGGCCCCGCCCCGCGAGGAGGCCCGCCGCGAGCAGGGCGGCCGCCATCAGCCCGAAGTGGATCCGGGCGTCGACCCGCCCGTGCGCCGCCACGACGCCGATGCCGCCCGCCAGCATGCTGCCGACGCACCACAGCCCGTGCAGCCCCGACATGATCGGGCGCCCGAGGTGCCGCTCGACGTTGACGGCGTGGCCGTTCATGACGACGTCCGACATGCCGGCGGCCGCGCCGTACAGGAGCATCGCCGCGAACAGCCAGCCGGGCGCGGGCGACAGCGCGGGCGGCAGCAGGACCGCGCACCACAGCCCGATCAGGATCCGGACGGCGGGACGCTCGCCGATGCGGTGCGCGAGCCGGCTCGCGGTCGGCATGGCGAGGAAGGCGCCGATGGACGGGCACAGCAGGGCGAGGCCGAGGACGCCGGGGCCGAGGTCGAGGCGGTGCTCGATCCACGGGATGCGGGTCGCGAGGGTCCCCGCCACGGCCCCGTGGACGGCGAAGACGGCGGCTATCGCGCGGTGGTGGCTCATGGCCCGGCAAACTAACAGGAAGGCTTCCTGATGAAAAGTGCTTTCCGGCAGGGAGCCTGACTAATATGGGCGCCGTGAAGACCGCCGACCCGACGATGGCCAGGGCGATCAACGACCGGCTCGCCCTCGACCTGCTGCTCGAGCACGGCCCGCTGACCGCCACGCAGCTGCGCACGCTCACCGGGCTGTCCCGGCCGACCGTCGCGGACCTGATCGAGCGCCTCCGGGAGAGCGGCCTCGTCGAGCGGGCGGGGGAGACCGGCGCCGACCGGCGCGGCCCGAACGCCCGGCTCTACGGCCTCGTCGCCGGACGCGCGCACGTCGCGGGCGTCGACCTCCGCCGCGACGCCGTCCACGCGGTCGTCGCCGACATCGCCGGGACCGAGACCCGCACCGTGACGCGGCCCCTGCCGCCCGCACGGCCGAAGGC
>NZ_QHJN01000124.1:0-24622 GCF_003947565.1 Actinomadura sp. WAC 06369
GGAACGGGAGCGAACCGACGAACCGGGCGACCCGCCGCGGACCCCGGACCCGAGGAGCCCGACGGGACGGACGCGTCCAAGCCGCGGCGGGTCGCCCGGTTCGTCGGTTCGCTCCCGTTCCCGCTGATGCCGATCGTCGCGCTCGTGATCGCCGTCGGCATCGTGTCGTACGCGCTGAGCACGCAGCAGATCTCCCTCAACTTCGCCGGCGGGGCGCCCAAGAACCCGGAGGCGACGGCCAACGACAGCCAGGTGCTCCAGCACGGTCCCGGGCAGCGCGCCGACGCGGGCGGACGGCCGGACGGGCTCGTCGTCGCGTTCGACGTGGCGTCCAAGAACGCCCAGGGGTTCCGGGCGACCGCCACCATCGCCAACCAGGGGGAGCGGCCGGTCGCCCGGTGGGCCCTCGCCTTCAAGATCCCGAACGCGGTGGTCGCCGAGGTGCAGGGCGCCACCGTCGCCGAGGTCGGGCGGCTCACGAAGGTGCACGGGACCACCGCGATCCCCGCGGGCGACGCCGTGAAGATCGTCTTCACCGCGAGCGGCACGCCCGCCAAGCCCACCTACTGCGTCCTCAACGAGCTGGAGTGCGCGCTCGCCTGAGCGGCGCGCCCCCGGGCCGGGGTGATCCGTAACCGGACGATCCGCAATAAGCTGGACGCATGCCCCACGATGCGCCCGCCCCCCAGGCCCCGCCGCTCGCCCTCACCATCGCCGGTTCCGACTCCGGCGGCGGCGCCGGGATCCAGGCGGACCTCAAGACCATGTTCGCCCTCGGCGTGCACGGCATGAGCGTGATCGCCGCCGTCACCGCGCAGAACTCCCTCGGCGTCCAGGGCTACTGGGAACTGCCCGTGGAGGCCGTGCGCGCCCAGCTCGACTCCGTGCTGTCCGACATCGGCGTGCACGCCCTCAAGACCGGGATGCTCGCCTCGACCGCGCTCGTCGAGACGGTCGCCGAGGCCATCGCGGCGTCCGACGCGCCCTCCGTGGTCGATCCGGTCGGCGTGTCGAAGCACGGGGACTCGCTGCTCGCGCCCGAGGCCGTCGACGCCGTCCGCGGGGCGCTGCTGCCCGCCGCGACCGTCGTCACCCCGAACCTGTTCGAGGTCGAGCAGCTCACGGGCGTCAAGGTGGTGGACGAGTCGGGCATGCGGGAGGCCGCGGAGGCGGTCAAGGCGCTCGGCCCGCGGTGGGTGCTGGTGAAGGGCGGCCACCTGCCCGGCGAGCCCGCCGACCTGCTGTTCGACGGGGAGCGCGAGCACCGCTTCGCCGCCCCCCGCTACGACAACCGGCACACCCACGGGACGGGCTGCACGCTGGCGTCCGCGATCGCCTCGCACCTGGCGCTGGGCGCGGACGTCCCGACGGCCGTCGCGCGCGCCAAGGAGTACGTGACGGGCGCCATCGCCGCGGGCTTCCCCCTCGGCGCCGGGATCGGCCCGGTCGACCACGCCTGGATGCAGCGGGCCCGGTAGCGGCGGCCCCGTGGCGGCGGGCCCGGGCGGCGCCGGGCCCGAAAGGTCTCCGGACATGCGAAAAGTCGGCTCCTCGGACGCTTCCGATGAGCCGACTCGCCGCGCGGGCCGGACCGCCCGTGCCGGACCGTGTCAGACCGTGGGCTTGACGACCTTGCCGGCCTTGATGCAGGACGTGCAGGCGTTGATCCGCTTCGTGCCGCCGTTCACGACGGCGCGCACGCGCTGGATGTTGGGGTTCCAGCGGCGCGGGGTGCGGCGGTGCGAGTGGGAGACGCGCATGCCGAAACCGGGTCCCTTGCCGCAGACGTCGCAAACGGAAGCCACGGGAAACTCCAAGTGGGTGTCGATGCTCTAACCGGAGCGCCGCCCGTCGCCGTAGGGGGCGAACCGGACTTCACCGGCGCTCACGAGGGAACGCCTGGACGAGGCGCATGGATCAGAGTAGCCCACCGCGCCCGCGTTGAGCGAATCGGCCTGCGCCGATGCGGGACATCCGGCCCGCGGCGCCTGATTCGCGTCACCGGCATGGGCTAGAAAGGACGGCGTGGCGAATCTCGACGAGCCGTTGCGGAAGGTACTCGGCGACAAGACGGCCAAGGTGCTGGAGAAGGGCCTCGACCTGCGCACCATCGGCGACCTCCTGCACCACTACCCGCGCCGGTACGCGCACCGCGGCGAGCTGACCCCGCTCAGCGGCCTGCAGGACGGCGAGCACGTCACCGTCATGGCCGAGGTCGTCAAGGTGCAGGGCCGCAGCATCACCCGCAGCCCCGGCTACGTCCTGGAGATCACCGTCACGGACGGCACCGGCCGGCTCAAGCTCAGCTTCTTCGGCCGCAAGGGCTCCTACAAGCCCGAGAAGGAGCTGTCGCCCGGCACCCGCGGCCTGTTCGCCGGCAAGATCAGCACGTACGTGCCGCGCAGCGGGCAGGTGCAGCGGCAGCTCACCCACCCGCAGTACAAGGTCGTCGCGGAGAAGACCGCCGAGCAGGCCGCGCAGGACTGGGCCGACGAGATCATCCCGATCTACCCGTCCACCAAGGGCCTCGACATCGAGGCGATCAGCAAGTCCGTCGGCATGGTGCTGGACGGCCTCGAACTGCCGGCCGACCCGATGCCCGCGCCCCTGCTGCGCCGCCGCGGCCTCATCGGGCTGCGCGAGGCGTACGAGGGCATCCACCGGCCGAAGGGCTGGGACGAGCTGGGCCGCGCGAAGGCCCGCCTCAAGTGGGACGAGGCGTTCGTCGTCCAGGTCGCCCTGGCGCAGCGCCGCCGCGCCGCGGGCGCGCTGCCCGCGACGCCGCGCCCGGTCCGGCCGTCCGGCCTGCTCGCCGACTTCGACGCCCGCCTGCCCTTCGAGCTGACCGACGGGCAGCGCGCGGTCGGCGCGGAGATCGCCGCCGACCTCGCCCGCGAGCACCCCATGCACCGCCTCCTCCAGGGCGACGTCGGCGCCGGCAAGACGGTGGTGGCGCTGCGCGGGATGCTGCAGGTGGTGGACGGCGGCGGGCAGGCGGCCCTGCTGGCGCCGACCGAGGTCCTCGCGCAGCAGCACCACCGGTCGATCACCGGGATGCTGGGGGAGCTGGCGCGCGCCGGGCAGCTCGACGGCGCCGAGAACGCGACGCGGGTGGCGCTGCTGACCGGGTCGCTGGGCGCGAAGGCCCGCAAGCAGGCGATGCTGGACGCGGCGTCCGGCGCGGCGGGCATCGTCGTCGGGACGCACGCGCTGCTCCAGGAGTCGGTGCGGTTCGCCGATCTCGGCCTCGTGGTCGTGGACGAGCAGCACCGGTTCGGCGTCGAGCAGCGCGACGCGCTCCGCGAGAAGACCGCCGGGGGGCGGCCGCACGTGCTGGTCATGACGGCGACGCCGATCCCGCGGACCGTCGCGATGACCGTGTTCGGCGACCTGGAGACGTCCGTCCTGGGGCAGCTCCCGGCGGGCCGCTCGGGGATCCAGACCGTCGTGGTGCCGCCGGAGAAGCCCGCGTTCCTCGCGCGGACGTGGGAGCGCATCAAGGAGGAGGCGGGGCGGGGCCGGCAGATCTACATCGTGTGCCCGCGCATCGGCGAGCAGGAGGGCGACGAGGGCGACGCGTACGGGGCCGAGGACGGGCGCCGGTCCCCGCTCGGGATCATGGAGCTGCTGCCGAAGCTGGAGGAGCTCCTCGCCGGGCTGCGCATCGGCGTCCTGCACGGCAAGCTGCCGCCCGACGAGAAGGACGCGGTGATGCGCCGGTTCACCGACCGGGACCTGGACGTCCTGCTCGCCACCACGGTCATCGAGGTCGGCGTCGACGTGCCCAACGCGACCGTCATGGTGATCATGGACGCGGACCGGTTCGGCGTGTCGCAGCTGCACCAGCTGCGCGGCCGGGTCGGCCGGGGGTCCCTGCACGGGCTGTGCCTGCTGGTCACCGACGCCGAGCCGGGGTCGAAGGCCCGCGAGCGGCTCGACGCGGTGGCGTCCACGACCGACGGGTTCGAGCTGTCGCGCCTCGACCTGGAGCAGCGCCGCGAGGGCGACGTCCTCGGCGCCGCGCAGGCGGGCCGCGCGTCCAGCCTGCGGCTGCTCACCCTGCAGCGGGACGAGGACGTCATCCGCGACGCCCGCGAGGAGGCGACCGCGCTCGTCGCGGCCGACCCCGGGCTCGCGGACCACCCGGGCCTGGCCGCCGAGCTGGCGTCCCTCCTGGACGAGGAGCGCGCCGACTTCCTCGAGAAGGGCTGACCGCCCGGGGCGCGGCCCGGCCTCCGACCTGACGTCCGACGTGACCGTCGGTCATGCAGAACGCACGGCTCGTCACACGCGTCCAACTTTATGGCGGATGCGGAGTGGCCATCCGGTGCCGCCGCGGGTACGAGTCCCGTGGCGGATCGCGTGCGACGGAGGAGCACCCATGACGGGCGTCGACCCCCTGCTGCCCGGGGACCCCGCGCGGCTGGGCCCGTACGAGCTGGCCGGGCGGCTGGGCGAGGGCGGGCAGAGCATCGTCTACCTGGGGCGGAGGGAGGACGGGTCGGAGGCGGCGGTCAAGCTGCTGCGCGCGCAGCTCAGCGGCAGACCCGAGTGGCGGTCGCGGTCCGAGCGCGAGCTGGGGGTGATCGGGCGGGTCGCCGGGTTCTGCACCGCGCAGGTCCTGGACGCCGACTTCTCCGGCGACACCCCGTACGTGGTGAGCGAGTACGTCCCCGGCCCGTCCCTCAGCGCGCTCGTCGCCGGACGCGGCCCGCGCACCGGGACCGACCTGGACCGGCTCGCGATCGGCACCGTCACCGCGCTCGCCGCGATCCACCGCGCCGGGATCCTGCACCGCGACTTCAAGCCGTCGAACGTCCTGATGGGGCCGGACGGCCCGCGCGTCATCGACTTCGGCATCGCGCGGGTGCTGGGCTCGCCGTCGTCCCGGGGCAGCGGCGTCATGGGGACGCCGTCCTACATGGCGCCCGAGCAGATCGCCGACGGCGACCTCGGCGCGGGCGTCGACATGTTCGCGTGGGCGGCGACGATGCTGTTCGCCGCGACCGGGCGGCACCCGTTTGGCAACGACAACATCTCCGCGGTGTTCCACCGGATCCTGCAGTACGAGCCGGACATGTCCGCGCTTCCCGACTCGCTGCGCGCCGTCGTGGCGGCCTGCCTCGCCAAGGACCCGGCGGGCCGCCCGGAGGCCCAGCAGGTGCTGCTCGACCTGCTGGGCGGCGCGGCCCCGGCCGCGTCCGGCGCGCCCGGCGGGGCGCGGGACGACCGGGCGCTCAGCACCGGCGCGCAGTTCGCCGCTCCCGCGCACGTCCCCCCGCACGCCCCGACGCACCCCGTGCCGCGCCCGTCCGCGCCCGCCGAACCGAACCCGCACGCCGCCCCGGTGCACCACGCCGAAGGCCCGGGGCCGTCCGCGCCGCCGTTCACGGACCCGCACGGGGCGCCGTCCACGAACCCCCGCACGTCCCCGCCCGGGGTCGGCGAGCACGCGGCGAACGCGGTCGACACCGTCCCGCCCGGGCGGCGGCGGCGCGGCCTGCGGATCGCCGCGCTCGCGCTGCCGCTGGTGCTGCTCGCCGGCGGCGGGACGACCTGGGCGGTGCTGGCCGCCGGGGACGGCGAGCCGGACCCGCCCGCCGCCGACACCGCCGACACCGCCGCGCCGCCGCCCGCCGCGGCCGCCGCCGTCCGTCCGGCCGAGCACGCGATCACGACCGTGCTGAGCTTCGACCACGCGTCCTACGAGCGGAACGTGACCGCCGCGCACGGGGTCGCCACCGAGCGGTACGGCGCCGACTACGACCGGCAGCTCGCCGCCCGCGACTACCGCGCGGAACTGGAGGCGAAGGACGGCTCGGTGACCACCGACATCGCCGACTCGGCCGTCGTCTCCGCCACCCCGGAGGCGGTGACCGTGCTGGCGTACGTGAAGCGGACGGTGCGCGCGTCCGGCGCCGAGCCGGACCTCCTCGCGGACCCGATGCGCGCCACCATGGTCCGGCGCGGCGACCGCTGGCTGCTCGACACCCTCTACACGCTGAAGGCGGCCTCCCCGCGCGCCCGGACGACCGGCGCGGCGTGGCCGGGAGACCGCGCCCGGGACGTGCTGTCCGCCGTGGCGCGGCACCCGTCGATCACCGCGGGGACGGTCGTGGGCGCGGGCCTGCGGCCCGGCGGGTCCGGGGACGAGGTCACGGCGCTGGTGGCGCTCGGCGCGTGCACGTCCGCGTGCGACGACGCGGACGGGATCGGCTTCCACCGGCTCCGGGTCGGCAGGGCCGGCGACGGCTGGCGGGTGACGGGCGGTCGCCGTGCGGGTCCGCTCGTCGTAGCCGAGGTCCGCGTCGAGGCGGAGCTCCAGCCCGACGGCCTGCTCGGCCCGCTCCGCGGGCTCCGCGCCGGGCTTCTGCTCCCGGCCGGACTCCTGCTCCCGCTCCTGCCGCTGCTGCGTGCGCGCCCGCCGCTTCGGTTCGGCGGACTCGCTCGCACGGGGCGCCCTGCTCGTCTCGCTCTTCTCGCTCTTCTCGCGCCCGGCGGTGGCCCCGTCGCCCGCCGTCCGCTCCGGCTCGTCCCGGTCGAGGGTGCGGACCACGGGCTCGGCGGTGCGCCGCAGCGCCTCGCCCGCCCCGGTCCGCCCCGTTCCCGGCTTCCCCGCGCTCGTCTTCCCCGTGTCCCGCGGCTCCGCCTTCGTCGCCTTCCTGGCTTTCGCCCGCTTGGCGTTGGCCGCGCCCTTGGCCGGCTGGTCGGCCGCGGCGCGGGCGGGAGCGCGCTCGGCGGAGAGCCGGGAGGTCTCGGCGTGGGAGACGCCGCTCATGGCGGCGATGCCCAGGACGGTCGCCCCGGCGGTCACCGCCAATCTCCTACCTTGGTGCACCAGTGCTCCTGAGGGGTCGGGTGGTTGCACAACCTGCGAGCACGTTGGCACGCGAAGTAGTCGATGTGAACATCACGTCACCGATTTGGTAGAGGTTCACAGGAGTCCCCGCTTCCGTTTGTGGCATTTTCCGGGACCGGAATACTGAGGGGCATGACACGGGTGATCGCGGGGAGCGCGGGCGGCCGGCGGCTCGCCGTCCCGCCGGGACGGGACACGAGGCCGACCAGCGACCGCGCGCGCGAGGGCCTGTTCGCGACCGTCCTCGCCCTCCTCGGCCCCCTGGACGGCCTGCGCGTCGCCGACCTGTACGCCGGATCGGGCGCGGTCGGCCTCGAGGCCCTGTCGCGCGGCGCCGCGCACGCCCTGCTCGTCGAGTCGCACCCCCGCGCCGCGAAGGTGCTCCGGCGGAACGCCGAGGATCTCGGCCTGCCCGGCGCGGTGCCGTGCGCCGACAAGGTCGAGCGCGTCGTCCGCCGCCCGCCCGACGCGCCCTACGACCTGATCTTCGCCGACCCCCCGTACGCGCTGCCCGACGCGGCCGTCACCGAGCTGCTCGACGACCTGCGCGACCACGGCTGGACGGCGCCGGACGCGCTCGTCGTCGTCGAGCGCGCGGCGCGCGGCCCCGCGCTGCGCTGGCCGGAGGGGTACGAGGCCGACCGGGACCGCCGGTACGGGGAAGCGGTCTTCTGGTACGGCACGGCCGTCGGCGGCGAGCGGGCGTGACGCCCCGCGCGTGACGCCCCGCGGCCGCGGGCGCGGGTGACCGCGCACCCGCCGGGTAGGGCACCGTCCGAACCGCGTCCGGACGGCTGCACGGTCCGGCCCGATCGCCGCGGAGACCACCGATGCGCTCGCGTCCCGGCCGTCCGCACGGCGCGACCGGCCGCGACGTGCCCGGGACGTGCCGGGACGGACCGTCGAGCCCGGGTGAAAGCGGGCAGAATGGGATTTGGTACGTTCGCGCCGCAGGTCAGAAACCGGGAACGAAGGGGTTCGCGCCGTGCGCCGTGTCGTCTGTCCGGGATCGTTCGACCCCGTGACCAATGGCCATCTCGACATCATCAGCCGCGCCTCCAGCCTGTACGACGAGGTGGTCGTCGCAGTGCTGATCAACAAGAACAAGAAGAGCCTGTTCACCGTCGACGAGCGCGCGGACATGATCTCCGAGGTGACCGAGGGGTACGGCAACGTCCGCGTCGACAAGTTCTACGGCCTGACCGTGGACTACTGCAAGGAACAGAACATTCCGGTCATCGTCCGGGGGCTCCGCGCCGTCAGCGACTACGAGTACGAGCTCCAGATGGCGCAGATGAACCACCGCATCGCCGGCATCGAGACCCTCTTCATGGCGACGAACCCCGAGTACGCCTTCCTCTCCTCCAGCCTGATGAAGGAGGTCGTGAAGTTCGGCGGCGACATCTCCGGCCTCGTTCCCGACAGCGTCCGCGACCGGCTCGTCGACCGGCTCCGCGAGACCGACTAGGCGGGACGCGCGGGGCGGGGGCGCGCGGCAGGGCCCGGCGGCGGTCCGGTGGCGGCGGTCCGGTGGCGGCGGCGATCCGCTGGTGGGAGGGCCGCGAGTTGGGGACGGCGCCCGGCGTTCGGTACCCTGGGACATCGGCCATCACCAACGGCTTTGATCCCCATGCCTCACGAAAGCAGGATTCCGCTGACACGCCTCGACCCCAACGCGCCGCTCGTGCTCGACACTCGGGCTCTCGGCAGGCAACCCGGGTCGTCGCGCGAGGAGCGCCTGACCGTGCCGGCTCCGGAGGATTTCGGTGTGGAGATGGTGGGCGTCCCCGAGGGCGCCGCGATCGAGCTGGACCTCCGGCTCGAGGCGGTGCTGGAGGGGGTGCTCGTCACCGGCACGGCGACGGTTCCCCTCGAAGGGGAGTGCGCCCGCTGCCTCGACCCGATCGCCTCGACCTTCGAGGCGGACTTCCAGGAGCTCTTCGTCTATCCTGACACCCGCTCCGGCGGGAACGCCGATGACGACGAGCTCCACCTCGAGGACGACCTGATCGACCTCGAACCGCTGCTCCGAGACGCGGTGGTGCTCGCGCTGCCGCTCTCGCCACTGTGCCGGGACGACTGTCCCGGCCTGTGCGCGGAGTGCGGGGTCCGGCTGGCCGACGCCGGTCCGGACCACCGGCACGACGTCGCCGACCCCCGGTGGGCGGCACTGCGGGACATCGCCGCCGGCATGGCGGCCGACGACCCGGAGCGGGGGAGCGGGAGCCACGGCGCCCGCGGTTCATCCGACCGACGAGAAGGAAAGCAGGAGGGCTGACGTGGCCGTCCCGAAGCGGAAGAAGTCCCGCAGCAACACGCGGCACCGGCGCGCGCAGTGGAAGACCGCCGCGCCGACCCTGGTCGACTGCCCGACGTGCCGCGACAAGAAGCTGCCCCACACCGCGTGCGCGACGTGCGGCACCTACGACCGGCGGCAGGTCATCACCCCGTCGGCCTGAGTCTTCCTCGCATCCCGGGGGGCGGCCCCGCGCACACGGCGCGGTCCGCCCCTCCAGGTGCGTGAAGGCACGACCACCCCGGCGCGCGACGTCGGCGTGGTGTCCGGCACGGCGGCCTGTGCCCGGAGCCGTGGTGCACGCCGGGATCAGCCGAACCGGCGCGCACCTCGTCTTCGCGGACCTCGCCGCGGGGCGACCGCCCCGCCCGGCCGGCCCGTCCGTCCCCGCACGGGGCGGCCGCGGGCCGTCCCTCCTCGTGCCGCGCCCTCCGCCGTCCCCGGCCTCCCGGCCGCGCGCCATCGAGGCGACCGCGCGTCCGCGCGGCGCACGGCCTGCGAGGAGGGCCCGTTGAGCGCCAAGAAATCCGACCCCGCGCCCGACCGCGCGGAACTGACCCGCGCCCTCGGCGTCGAGGTCGACGACGCGCTGCTGGAGCGCGCGCTGACCCACCGCTCGTACGCGTACGAGAACGGCGGCCTGCCCACCAACGAGCGCCTGGAGTTCCTCGGCGACTCGGTGCTGGGCCTCGTCGTCACCGACACCCTGTACCGGGGGCACCCCGACCTGCCCGAGGGGCACCTGGCGAAGCTGCGCGCCGCCGTCGTCAACATGCGGGCGCTCGCGGGCGTCGCGCGCGGTCTCGGCGTCGGCGCACACATCCGGCTGGGCCGCGGCGAGGAGGGCACCGGCGGCCGCGACAAGGCGTCGATCCTCGCCGACACCCTCGAGGCGCTCATCGGCGCCGTGTACGTCGACCGGGGCCTGGACGACGCGTCCGCGCTCGTCCACCGGCTGTTCGACGCCCTCATCGCCCGCTCGGCGGGCCTCGGCGCCGGGCTCGACTGGAAGACGTCCCTGCAGGAGCTCACGGCCGTCGAGGAGCTCGGCGTCCCCGAGTACCACGTCGCCGAGAGCGGCCCCGACCACCAGAAGACCTTCCGGGCGTCGGTGCGGGTCGGCGGCGAGACCTACGGGTCCGGGGAGGGCCGCAGCAAGAAAGAGGCGGAGCAGCACGCCGCCGAGGCCGCCTGGAACGCCATCCGCGACATGGCCGCCGAGCGGGAGAAGGCCGGGAAGGCGGACGCCGGAGAGGCCGGCGCCGGGACGGACGGGACGGACGGGACGGGCGCCGCGTCCGGCGCGGGGAACGGCCGGGGCTCGCGTCCCGCCGGGCTCACCGGTGCCTGAGCTGCCCGAGGTCGAGGTCGTCCGGCGGGGCCTCGACCGCTGGACGACCGGCCGCACCGTCGCGACGGCCGAGGTGCTGCACCCCCGCGCGGTGCGCCGCCACGAGGCCGGGCCGGCCGACTTCGCCGGGCGCCTCGCCGGCCGCACCGTCCTCGCGCCACGCCGCCGCGGCAAGTACCTGTGGCTGCCGCTCGCGGACGGGCCGGGCGCGGCGCCGTCCGAGGCGCTGCTGGCCCATCTCGGGATGAGCGGGCAGTTGCTCGTCGGCGAGCCGGGCCGGGAGCCGCAGAAGCACCTGCGGGTGCGGATCGGGTTCACCGACGGCCCCGCCGCCGACCCCCTCGACCTGCGGTTCGTCGACCAGCGGACGTTCGGGCACCTGATGGTCGCCGACCTCGTCCCCGACGCCGTCGCGGGCGCCGCCGCCCCCGCGCCGGACGGCGCCGGGCTCGTCCCCGAAACGATCGTGCACATCGCCGCCGACCCCCTCGAGGCGGCCTTCGACGGCGACGCGCTGTACCGGGCGCTGCGGCGCCGAAAGACCGGCATCAAGCGGGCGCTCCTCGACCAGTCGCTGGTCAGCGGCGTCGGCAACATCTACGCGGACGAGGCGCTGTGGCGGGCGCGGCTGCACTGGGCGCGGCCGACCGAGACGCTGACGCGCGCCGAGGCGGCCCGGATCGTCCAGGCCGCGCAGGACGTGATGAGCGCGGCGCTCGCCGTCGGCGGCACGTCGTTCGACAGCCTGTACGTCGACGTGAACGGCGACAGCGGCTACTTCGAGCGCTCCCTGGACGCCTACGGCCGCCGGGACGAGCCGTGCCGCCGCTGCGGGACGCCGATCCGCCGCGACGAGTTCATGAACCGGTCGTCCTACAGCTGCCCCGTGTGCCAGCCGCGCCCGCGGCGCGGCCGGTACTAGGGTTCCCCTGGCACGAACGGCGGACGGGGGGATCGACCGCGTGATCGACGAGGGGGGACGCGACATGGGCGACGACGAGGCGGTGCGGCTCACCGCATGGGTGCGGGGACGCGTGCAGGGCGTCGGATTCCGCTGGTGGGTGCGGGCGCGGGCACTGGAACTCGGCCTGGTCGGAAGTGCGTCGAATTTGAGCGACGGCCGCGTCGAAGTGGTGGCCGAGGGACCGCGCGGGAAATGCCGCGGCCTCCTCGAGATGCTGCGTCCCGACGCCGCGGCGGCCGGCGCTCTGCCGCCCGGCGGGCCGGGCCGTCCGGGCGCCGTGACGGGCGTGACGGAGCGGTGGAGCGAGCCGCGCGGGACGGCCGAGGGTTTCGAGGAACGGTGACCGGGTACGGAAGTCCGGTTTGTACCTGCTAAACTGGATGGTGAAAGGTTGTTACCGGCCTGTGATGTGCGTCTTGACCAGGACAGCGGCCGGTGCGACTCTAGACGATACGCGCACCGACATCAGTTGCTTCTCGTGCGCGATCCCTGCTGGTTGCTCAGCGTGGAGGACCTTTAGTCATGGCGAAGGCTCTACTCGGCCACGTCGGCGGTCCCGACCCCCGGATGGTCGCGGAGATGCGGCGCCTTCAGCAGCGCGTACGCGACCTGGAAGCCGAACTCGTACGGCTCCAGGCGGAGAACGACGCGCTCGCGACGGCGAACGAAGACGACGTGATGTCGCTCGCGGTGAAGGACCGTGAACCGGCGCTGACCTGATCGGCGCCGCGGAACCGATCGAACCAGGGACGCCGGGGGTCTGGCGTCCCTAAAGTTTGCCCCAAGCCACCGGCGCGATGATCGCGGCCGGTGCCCGCCCGCGCGCCCGCCCGTCCCGGCGGCGTCCGGTCCGGCACCGCCCGGTCCGGCACCGTCCGGCTCGCGCGGGGCGCCGGATCCGGCGCGGCAGCAGGTCACCGGTCGCGCCGACCGGTATCCTTCTCGGAATGCCCGGCCCCCGCGCGGCGTGACCCGCGACGCGAGCGGGGACGGCGACTGAGCAGCGGGCCCGGCGGGGGAGGCCCTCCGGCGCCGCGAACGGCGCGCGCGCCCCGTCCCGACGGTCCCCCGGCGTACCGACCGGAGGAGGACGGCGAGCGCGTGTATTTGAAGAGCCTGACGTTGCGCGGCTTCAAGTCCTTCGCGTCGTCGACCACGCTGAAGTTCGAGCCCGGCATCACCGCCGTCGTGGGACCCAACGGGTCCGGCAAGTCCAACGTCGTGGACGCCCTCGCGTGGGTGATGGGCGAGCAGGGCGCGAAGTCGCTGCGCGGCGGCAAGATGGAGGACGTCATCTTCGCCGGCACGGCGAACCGGGCGCCGCTCGGCCGCGCCGAGGTCGTGCTGACGATCGACAACGCCGACGGCGCGCTGCCCATCGACTACACCGAGGTCACGATCAGCCGGCTGATGTTCCGGTCGGGCAGCAGCGAGTACGCGATCAACGGCGACTCGTGCCGGCTGCTCGACATCCAGGAACTGCTGTCGGACTCCGGCATCGGCCGGGAGATGCACGTCATCATCGGGCAGGGGCAGCTCGACCGGGTGCTGCACTCCGGCCCCGAGGGCCGCCGCGCGGTCATCGAGGAGGCCGCGGGCGTCCTCAAGCACCGCAAGCGCAAGGAGAAGGCGCTGCGGAAGCTCGACGCGATGCAGGGCAACCTCACGCGCGTCCAGGACCTCACGGGGGAGCTGCGCCGCCGGCTGAAGCCGCTCGGCAAGCAGGCCGAGATCGCGCGGAAGGCCGCGGTGATCCAGGCCGACCTGCGGGACGCGCGGCTGCGGCTGCTCGCGGACGACCTCGTCACCCTGCGCACGAAGCTGGAGCAGGAGGCCGCCGACGAGGCGCAGATCCGCGAGCGGCGCACCGAGACCGAGCGGGCGCTCGCGCAGGCGCAGGAGCGCGAGGAGGCGCTGGAGGCCGAGGAGGCCGTCGCGGCGCCGAAGCTGAAGCAGGCGCAGGACACCTGGTACCGGCTGTCGGCGCTGCAGGAGCGGCTGCGCGGCGTCGCCGACCTCGCCGCCGAGCGGCACCGCAACGCCGCCGAGGCGCGGGAGGACGAGCGGCGCGGGCGCGACCCCGAGGACATGGAGCGCGAGGCCGCCGAGATCCGCGAGCAGGAGGAGACGCTCCGCGCCGCCCTGGACGAGGCGCAGGACCGGCTCGCCGACGCCGTGCAGGAGCGGACCGGCGTCGAGGAGGCCCTCGCCGGCGAGGAGCGGCGCCTGCAGGCCGCCGCGCGCGCCGCCGCCGACCGCCGCGAGGAGCTGGCGCGGCTGCGCGGCCGGGTGGAGGCGCTGCGCAGCAAGGCCGCCGCGGGACGGTCCGAGATCGGGCGGCTCGTCGAGGCGCGGGACGAGGCGGAGCGGCGGGCCGAGACCGCGCGCGCCGAGTTCGAGGCGTTCGAGGCGGAGGTCGTCGAGGACCCGGAGCTGGCCGCCGAGCACGAGGCGGCGCAGGAGGCGCTCGCGACCGCCAAGGACGCCGCCGAGCGGGCGCGGGACGGGGTGGCGGGGCCGCGCGGGGCCGTCAAGGAGGCCCGGCAGGCCGTCGCGGCGGCGCGCGGCGCCGACCAGGCCGCCCAGAAGAAGGTCGCGGCGCTGCAGGCGCGCATCGAGGCGCTGAACCTGACGCTGTCGGCCGCCGCCGACGGCGGCGAGGCGCTGCTGGAGGCGGGCTCCGACGGGTCCCTGGACGGGGTGCTCGGGACGGTCGCGTCGCTGCTGACCGTCCGCCCCGGCTACGAGACGGCGGTCGCGGCGGCGCTCGGCAACGCGGCCGAGGCCGTCGCGGTCGGTTCGCTGGACACCGCCGAGGCGGCGCTGGCGCTGCTGCGGTCCCGCGACGCGGGGCGCGCGGGCCTGCTCGTCGGCGGCGGGCCGAACGGGGACGCGCCCGCGCGGATCGACGGCGTCGACTACGCGGTCGACGCCGTCACCGTCCCCGACGGCGTCCGGCACGCCCTCGCGCACCTGCTGCGCGACGTCGCGGTCGTCGACGACGTCGCGGCCGCCGCGGCGCTCGTCCGGCGGGCGCCCGCGCTGCGCGCCGTCACCCGCGACGGGGAGCTCGTCGGCGCGCACTGGGCGCAGGGCGGCGCGGCGGGCGGCGCGCAGGGCCTCCTGGAGATGCGGACGACCCTCGACCGGGCCGCCGAGGACCTCGCGGCCGCCGAGACCGCCGCCGAGACCGCCGCGGACGGGCTGGCCGCCGCGGCGGAGGCCGAGCAGTCGGCGCAGTCCGCGCTGGAGGCCGCCGAGGCCGCCGCGAGCGAGGCCCAGACGGGCGTGAACCGCGCGCAGTCCGACCTCGACCGGGTCCGCGCGCGCGTCCGGGAGTTCGAGGCGCGGGCGGCGCAGGAGGCCAAGCGCGCCGCCCGGCTGGAGGCCGACGTCCGCGCCGCGCGCGGCGAGGCCGAGCGGCTCACCAAGTCGCTGGACGCCGCGAACGAGTCCCTCGAGCAGGACGTGCGGGCCGCCGACGACCTCGCGCTGCGGCTCGCCGAGGCCGAGGAGGCCGCCGACGTCGCCGACGAGGCCGGGGACGACACCGAGGCGCGCGACGAGCTGAACGCGCGCGTCCAGGAGCTGCGGTCGGCCGAAATGGAGGCGCGGCTGTCGGTGCGGACGGCCGAGGAGCGCGTGCAGGCCATCGCGGGGCGCGCCGACGCGCTGGAGCGCGGTGCCCGCCGGGAGCGCGAGGAGCGGGCCCGCGCCGCCGAGCGCCGCGCCCGCCGCGAGATGCAGGCCCGCGTCGCGCAGGCCGTCCTCGCGGGCGCGCGGGCGGCGCTGGGGCGCATCGAGCTGTCGCTGGCGGCGGCCGTGCGGCGCCGCGAGGCGGCCGAGGAGGCCCGCGCGGCGCGCGAAGCCGAACTGAAGGTCGTCCGGAACCAGGTGCGGGAGCTGTCGGCGACGCTGGAGCGCCTCGTGAACGTCGTGCACGGCAACGAGGTGGCGCGCGCCGAGCAGCGGCTCCGGCTGGAGCAGCTCGAGCAGCGGGCGATGGACGAGTTCGGGCTGGAGGTCGACGCGCTCGTCGGCGAGTACGGGCCGGACGTGCCGGTGCCGCCCGGCCCGGACGCGGGCGAGGGCGACCGGGAGCCCGCGCGTCCCGTCCCGTACGACCGGGCCGTGCAGGAGAAGCGCGCGAAGACGGCGGAGCGGCAGCTCAACCAGCTCGGCAAGGTCAACCCGCTCGCGCTGGAGGAGTTCGCGGCGCTGGAGGAGCGGCACGCGTTCCTCAACTCCCAGCTGGAGGACCTGAAGAAGACGCAGCGCGAGCTGCTCGGCCTCGTCAAGGAGGTCGACGAGCGGGTGCAGCAGGTGTTCGGCGCCGCCTACGCCGACACCGCCCGCGAGTTCGAGCGGATCTTCGCGCGGCTGTTCCCCGGCGGCGAGGGCAGCCTGTCGCTCACCGAGCCCGAGGACATGCTGGCCACCGGCGTCGAGGTCGCGGCCCGGCCGCCGGGCAAGAAGGTGAAGCGGTTGTCGCTGCTGTCGGGCGGTGAGCGGTCCCTGGTCGCGATCGCGTTCCTGGTCGCGGTGTTCAAGGCGCGGCCGTCCCCGTTCTACGTGCTGGACGAGGTCGAGGCGGCGCTGGACGACACCAACACCCAGCGGCTGATCACCGTCTTCGAGGAGCTGCGCGAGTCGTCCCAGCTGATCATCATCACGCACCAGAAGCGGACGATGGAGGGCGCGGACGCCCTGTACGGCGTCAGCATGCGCGGCGACGGCGTCACGCAGGTCGTCAGCCAGCGCCTCCGGGAGGACGACTAGCGCCGCGGGGCGCACGCGTTCCGCGATATGCGCCCATCCGTAAATGGCATTTCGGAATGTCTGAATCGGTGGGCAAAAGATCGTCGCTCTGCGGGGAAAATCACCCTGCGCCGTGCGATGCGGGCGCACGACGCGCGCGCGGCGGTCCGGCGCCCGTCCGGCCATCACCGCAGGACCGTGCGCGATGCCGGACGGCCGCGCCAAGAATGGCGAAGAAGTCTCACACGAATCGGCACGGACGGTGAACGCGCCGCGACGGTCGCGGGCTTGTGCCCCGCCGATTCGATCCACTACGCATGTGCCCCGTGGTTCTCGGGACCCCTTCCGGACACCCCGCCCGGGACGGAGGACCACGGGAGAGGTGTGCCATGGACGCTCGGCGTCTCCAAGAGAACTTCGCCCTCGTGGGCGGCAGCGGAATCGACGTGGCGGAGTACTTCTACGCCGACCTGTTCGCGAAGAACCCGCAGCTCAGGTCGCTGTTCGGCGGCGCGATGGCCAAGCAGCACGAGAAGCTGCTGACCGCGCTGTCGCACATCGTGGAGTCCGTGGACGACGAGGCCGAGCTCGTCCCGTACCTGCGGGACCTCGGCCGCCGCCACGCCGGGTTCGGCGTCGCCGCCGAGTACTACCCGCACGTCGGCGCGAGCCTGATCGCCACCCTCGCCCACTTCAGCGGCCCGGCGTGGAACGCCGACCTGGAACGCGACTGGACGGCCGCCTACGGCGTCGTCGCCCAGGTCATGCAGGAGGCCGCCGCCGAGCCCGTCGCCTGACGGCGTCCGCGACCCGCTCCCGCCACCGTGGACGCACAACGCCTCAAGGACAGCTTCGCCCAGGTCGCGCGGCACGGAGACACCGTCGCGCTCTTCTTCTACGCCGACCTGTTCGTCCGCAACCCGCACCTGCGCGACATGTTCCCGATCGGGATGACCGGCCAGCGCGACAAGCTCCTGCGCGCGCTCGGGACGATCGTGGCGCGGGTCGACGACCTGCCGAACCTCGTCCCGTTCCTGCGGCAGCTCGGCCGCGACCACCGCCGGTTCGGCATCATCGCCGAGCACTACCCGAACGTCGGCGCCAGCCTCCTCGCCACGCTGCGGCACTTCTCCGGACCCGCCTGGAACGACGACCTCGAAAGCGACTGGAACGCGGCCTACAGCCTGGTCGCCAAGGTCATGCTGGAGGCCGCCGACGAGGACGCCCTGAACCGTCCGGCGTGGTGGAACGGGCAGGTCGTCGCCGTCGAGCGGCGGAGCTTCGACGTCAGCGTCCTGCGGGTGCTGCCGGACCGGCCGCTCCCGTACCTGCCCGGCCAGTCGGTGGCGCTGGAGGTGCCGTCCCGGCTGCGGCACTGGCGCTACTACTCGCCCGCCAACGCGCCGCGCCCCGACGGCACCGTCGACTTCCACGTCCGGCTGGTCGACGGCGGCCCGGTCAGCCCGGTGCTGGTGCGCGGGACGCAGGTCGGCGACCGGGTCCGGATGGGCGCCCCGGTCGGCACGCTCACGCTGGACGAGTCGTCCGCCCGCGACGTCCTGCTGGTCGCGGGCGGCACCGGGCTCGCGCCGCTCAAGGCGATCCTCGAGCAGATCGCCGGGCGGCCGTCGCCGCCCCGGGTCCACCTGTTCTTCGGCGCCCGCGACCGCGACGGCCTCTACGACCTCGAGGACCTGACCAAGACGGCCGGGGACCTGCCCTGGCTGACCGTCGTGCCGGCCGTGTCGGACGAGACCGCCGGGCACGGCTTCTCCGCGCTGCTTCAGTCCGGCGCGCTCCGGTCCGGGCCGGCGGGGCCGCTCCGGGACGGCGGCGACGCCATCGAGCACGGGACGCTCGCCGACGCCGTCGCCCGCCGCGGCCCCTGGACCGGCCACGACGCCTACGTGTGCGGATCGGCCGGGATGGTGCGCGCCACCGTCGAACGGCTCGCCGGGCTCGGCGTCGACCGCGCCCGCATCAGGCTGGAAACCTTCGCCGACGCCGAGAGGTGACCCCGTTGAACTCCCCGAACCTTCCCGTCGTGTCCGAGGGGACGCGGCTGACCCCGGGCGAACTGCGGTCGGTGGTGTTCGCGCGGGCCGCGCTGGGCCGCCGCGGGTACGACGAGGACCAGGTGCGCGAGTTCCTGCAGTACGTCGAGCGGGAACTCGTCCAGATCTTCAGCGAGAAGTCGGCGCTCGCCGAGGAGGTCGGCCGGCTCCGCGCCCGGGTCGGCTCGGCCGCCGCGGGCGGCTCCGACCCGGGGCCGGGAGCCGACGGCCCGGGCGTGATGGCGCCCCAGGACGCCCACTTCCAGGCCGTCCGGATCCTGTCCCAGGCGCAGCAGACCGCCGACCTGTACGTCGCCGACGCCGAGCGGTACACGCGCGAGCTGGCCCACGAGGCCCGGCTGCACCGCGAGGCGATCCTGTCCGACGCCAAGGGCCGCGCCGAGCAGATGCTCGAAGAGGCCCACCGCCGGGCCGCCGCGATCGCGGACGCCGCCGTACGCGAGGCCGAACGGACCCCCGCGCCCGCCGAACCGCCGACCGCCGCGGCCGCGGCGCCGTCCGGCGGGACCGGCGGGTCCGGCGGCGGGTCCGGCGGCGGGTCCGGCGCCGACGCGGACCCGGACGAGCGGCGGCGCCTGGAGCGCGAGGTCGCCTACCTGCGCACCTACAGCGACGTCTACCGCAACCACCTGCGCACCTATCTCGAGGCGCTGCTGCGCAACGTCGACGAGTGGGAGGGCTCCGAACGGGCATCTGTCCAGGGAGGAGCCCCGGAGCCGCCACGGCTGCGGGGCTGAACACGTGCGTCCGCCACCGGGCGCGCGGCGGGACGGTCGCGCGTCCGGTGCAGCGTGTTCGGCGCCGGCGCGCCGGTCTGGAAAACTGGGGGCGTTATGGGAATGGAATACCTGATCCTCATCGCCGTGCTGGTCGTCGTCGGCCTGGTCGTCGGCGGTTTCCTGCTGCTGCGGCCCGGCCGCACCAGGCCGCGGCCGCCCGCCGAGGAACCCACGGAGGAGCGGCGCGGCGGCGCCACCGCCGTCGACGAGGCGGAGGGGACGGCCCCGACGCTCGAACGGGCGCCGCCCACGGAGGCCCCCGCCCCGCCGCCCACGGTCGAGATCGAGAAGCCGCCGCCCGGCGCGGGCCGCCTCGTCCGGCTGCGCGCCCGGCTCGCCCGCTCCCAGAACGCCTTCGGCAAGACCCTCCTCGGGCTGCTGGCGCGCGAGACCCTCGACGACGACGCCTGGGAGGAGATCGAGGACACCCTCATCACCGCCGACATGGGCGCCGCCGTGGCCACGCAGGTCACCGACGAGCTGCGCACGCGCGTCCAGGTCCTCGGCACCCGCGACGCCGCCGAGGTGCGGGCGCTGCTGAAGGAGGAGCTGGTCAAGCAGATCGGCCCCGACATCGACCGCTCGCTCAACACCGGCCCGCACGGCGGACGGCCCGCCGTCCTCATGGTCGTCGGCGTCAACGGCACCGGCAAGACCACCACCTGCGGCAAGCTCGCCCGCGTCCTCGTCGGCGACGGCCGCACCGTGCTGCTCGGCGCCGCCGACACCTTCCGCGCCGCCGCCGCCGACCAGCTCGAGACGTGGGGCACGCGCGTCGGCGCCCAGGTCGTCCGCAAGGACGAGGGCGCCGACCCGGCCAGCGTCGCGTTCGACGCCGTCAAGCAGGGCATCGACACCAAGGTCGACGCCGTCATCGTCGACACCGCCGGCCGGCTGCACACCAAGACCGGCCTGATGGACGAGCTCGGCAAGGTCAAGCGCGTCGTGGAGAAGCAGGCGCAGGTCGACGAGGTCCTGCTCGTCCTGGACGCCACCACCGGCCAGAACGGCATGCAGCAGGCCCGCGTGTTCGCCGAGGTCGTCAACGTCACCGGCGTCGTCCTGACGAAACTGGACGGGACGGCGAAGGGCGGCATCGTCGTCCAGGTGCAGCGCGAACTCGGCGTCCCGGTGAAGCTCGTCGGGCTCGGCGAGGGCCCGGACGACCTGGCGCCGTTCGAACCGGAGGCGTTCGTCGACGCGATCCTCGGCGACTGACCGCCGGGCCCCGAACCCGTACCTGACGGAGCCCCGCGCGCCCCCGGCGCGCGGGGCTCCCCCCTTCCCGCGACACGCGGATTTTCGGGCCTTTTCGGCCCTCACAGCCGCCGGAACGCCCCTGTGAGGAGTCGGAAACAGACCGGCAACATGGCCGGTGCCCATTTCACACCGCGGAAACGCGAGAGCCCCCGGAGCGAAACGGCCGAGGCCCAATCTCTGAACAGTTCGTTTTCCCCGGCGAGGAGGGGCACTGGCAGAGATGACAGTCGACAGCGGAAGCACCGCATGGATGCTGACGAGCACCGCGCTCGTCCTCCTGATGACACCGGGCCTGGCCTTCTTCTACGGGGGCATGAGCCGGGCCAAGAGCGTGCTCAACATGATGATGATGAGCTTCGTCTCGATCGCCGTCGCGGGCATGGTCTGGGTCGTGTACGGGTACTCGCTCGCGTTCACGTCGGGCGGATCCCTCAGCTCGTTCGTCGGCGGGCTCGGCGACTGGGGCCTGGTCGGCCTCGAGAACGCCGCGACCGCCGACGACGGCAGCGGCGTCCCGCAGCTGGTCTTCGTCGCGTTCCAGGCGACGTTCGCCATCATTACGGTCGCGCTCATCAGCGGCGCGATCGCGGACCGTGCCAAGTTCGGGGCCTGGGTCCTGTTCATCCCGATCTGGGTCACGCTCGTGTACCTCCCGATCGCGCACTGGGTGTGGTGGTCGGACGGCGAGGAGGGCGGCCAGGCGGGCTGGATCTTCGAGCTCGGCGCCCTCGACTTCGCGGGCGGCACCGTCGTGCACATCAACGCCGGCGTCGCGGCCCTCGCGCTCGCGCTCGTCCTCGGCAAGCGCCGCGGCTGGCCGAAGGACCCGATGCGCCCGCACAACCTCCCGTTCGTCCTGCTCGGCGCCGGGCTGCTGTGGTTCGGCTGGTTCGGGTTCAACGCCGGGTCCGCGCTGTCGGCCGGCCCGACCGCCGCGGTCGCGTTCATCAACACGATCGTCGCCACCTGCGCCGCCGCGTTCGCCTGGATCATCGTCGAGAAGCTGCGGGACGGCTCGTCCACCACGCTCGGCCTCGCGTCCGGCATCGTCGCCGGGCTCGTCGCGATCACCCCGGCGTGCGCGTTCGTCACCCCGCTCGGCGCCCTCGCCATCGGCCTCGTCGCCGGCGCGGTCTGCGCCTTCGCGGTCAGCCTCAAGTACAAGCTCGGCTACGACGACTCGCTCGACGTCGTCGGCGTCCACCTGGTCGGCGGCATCGTCGGCGCCCTGCTGATCGGCATCGTGTCCACCACGGCCGTCAACGACGGCGGCGCGGACGGGCTGCTGGCCGGCGGCGGCCTCGGCCTCCTCGGCAAGCAGGCCCTCGCGGTCGTCGCGACGCTCGCCTACTCGTTCGTCGTGACCTTCGTGATCGCCAAGGTCATCGACCTGGTGATGGGCTTCCGGATCGGCGAGGACGACGAGCTCGCCGGCATCGACAGTATCGCGCACGCCGAGACCGCCTACGACTTCGGCGCCGTCCGCGCCGGATCGGGCGCCACGGCCGCGTCCGTCGGGCCCCCGGCCGTGCACGACGGGGCCGCACGGCAGTCGCAGGACGAGACCAAGGAAGAGGTGCGGGGATGAAGCTCGTCACCGCGGTGATCAAGCCGTTCAAGCTGGACGAGGTCAAGGCGGCCCTCGAGACGTTCGGGGTGCGCGGCATGACCGTCAGCGAGGCCAGCGGCTACGGCCGCCAGAAGGGCCACACCGAGGTCTACCGGGGCGCCGAGTACAAGGTCGACCTGGTGCCCAAGATCCGCGTCGAGGTGCTGGTGGACGGCGAGGACGCCGACGACATCATCGACGTGCTCGTCAAGGCCGCCCGCACCGACAAGATCGGCGACGGCAAGGTCTGGGCGGTCCCGGTCGACACGGTCGTCCGGGTCCGGACCGGCGAGACCGGCCCGGACGCCCTGTAGGACGGGCCATGACCGTGCGCTCGGGGAACTCGGCCCGGGCCGCCCTCGCGGCGGCCCGGGCCGAGCGCGCCGCCGACATCGACCGCCGGCTCGGGGAACTCCTCGCCGCGCCGCCGGACGGCGGCGGGTCCGACGGCCCCCTCGGCGGCGGGTCCGGCGCGGCGGGGGAGCGGGCGCTCGCGCTCGCCGCCGTCGGCGGGCACGCCCGCCGCGACCTCACCCCCGGCGGCGACCTCGACCTCGTCCTGCTGCACCGCGGCCGGCCCGACATCGCCGCCGTCGCCGACCGCGTCTGGTACCCGGTCTGGGACTCCGGCATCCGCCTCGACCACTCCGTCCGCACCGTCGCCGAAGCGCGCGAGGTCGCCCGCACCGACCTCAAGGCCGCCCTCGGCCTGCTCGCCGCCCGGCACGTCGCCGGAGACCCCGCCCTCCTCGACGAACTGCGCGCCGCCGTCCTCGCCGACTGGCGCGCCCACGCCCGCACCCGCCTCCCCGCCCTCGCCGACCTGTGCCGCGAACGCTGGGCCGCGCACGGCGAACTCGCCTTCCTCCTCGAACCCGACCTCAAGGAGGCCCGCGGCGGCCTGCGCGACGTCCACGTCATGCGCGCCGTGGCCGCGTCCTGGGTCGCCCCCGCCCCCGACGGCCGCGTCCGGGAGGCCCACGACCTGCTCCTCGACGTCCGGCACGCCCTCCACGACGTGACGGGCCGCGCCACCGACCGCCTCGTCCTGCAGGAGCACGACGCCGTCGCCGCCGCCCTCGGGTTCCCGGACGCCCACGCGCTCAAGCACGCCACCGCCGAGGCCGCCCGCACCGTCGCGCACGCCGCCGACCAGCTCTGGCGGCGCGTCGAGCGGTTCGCCGCCGGCCGCCGCGCCCCGGCCCGCCGCCGCCCCGTCGGCGACGGCGCCGTCGAGCACGACGGCGAGGTCGTCCTCGCCCGCGGCGCCGACCTGGACGACCCCGCGCTCGTCCCGCGCGTCGCCGCGGCCGCCGCGCAGCACGGCCTGCCGCTCGCCCCCGCGACCGTCGACCGCCTCGCCGCGTCCGCCGCCGTGCCCCGCCCGCCCCCGCGACGCGCTCGTCTCGCTCCTCGGCGCCGGGCCCGCCGCGATCCCCGTGTGGGAGGCGCTCGACCAGGCGGGGCTGATCGTCCGGCTGATCCCCGAATGGGAGCACGTCCGGAACCGGCCGCAGCGCGACCCGATCCACCGGTTCACCGTCGACCGCCACCTCGTCGAGACCGCCGCCGGGGCCGCCGCCCGCACCCGCGACGTCGCCCGCCCCGACCTGCTCCTCGTCGGCGCGCTCCTGCACGACATCGGCAAGGGCCGCGGCGGCGACCACTGCGTCGCCGGCGCCCCCATCGCCCGCGACATCGCCGTCCGCCTCGGCTTCGACGCCGCCGACGCGCGCGTCCTGGAAGCCGTCGTCCGGCAGCACCTCCTGCTCCCGCACACCGCCACCCGCCGCGACATCGACGACCCCGCCACCATCGCGACCGTCACCGGCGCCGTCGCCGACGTCCCCGGCCGCGAGCACGAGACCCTCGAACTGCTCGCCGCCCTCGCCGCCGCCGACGGCCACGCCACCGGCCCCGCCGCCTGGAACGCCTGGAAGGCCCGGCTCGTCGCCGAACTCGCCCGCCGCGCCGCCGCCGCGCTGTCCGGCGGCACCCCGCCGCCCCCGCCCGCCCTCGGCGAGCGCGAACTCGCCCTCGCCCGCCGCGACGGCGTCAACGTCCGCGTCGCCGGGACCCGCGTGACGATCGCCGCGCCCGACCGCCCCGGACTGCTCTGGCGCGCCGCGGGCGTCCTCGCCCTGCACCGCCTCGCCGTCCGGACGGCCCGCACCGTGTCGTCCCCCGGCGCCTCCGCGGGCACCGCCGTCCTCGACTTCACCGCCGTCCCCGAGTTCGGCTCCCCGCCCGACCCCGCCGCCCTCGAAGCCGACCTGCGGCGCATGCTCGCCGGCCGCCTCGACGTCGCCGACCGCCTCGACCGCCGCGCCCGCTCCCGGCGCGTCCGCCCCGGCACCGCCGTCCCGCCGCCGCGCGTGATGATCGTCGACGGCGCGTCCAGCACCGCCGCCGTCGTCGAGGTCCGCGCGCACGACGGCCCCGGGCTGCTGTGGCGGATCGGGCGCGCGCTCGGCGGCCGCGGCCTGCGGATCCGCGCCGCGCAGGTCGACACGCTCGGCGCCGAGGCCGTCGACGTCTTCTACGTCGTCGATTCCCGCGACCGCCCGCCCGCCGACCCGTCCGTCCTGGAGGCCGTCCGCGCCGACATCCTGGACGCGCTGACCTGAACCCGGCGGGGAGGGGCGTCCGGCAGGGGTGCGCGACCCCGGCG